>NZ_JALQEK010000004.1:0-207785 GCF_023630765.1 Caballeronia sp. ATUFL_F2_KS9A
GTCTCGGGAGCCGCCGCCGCGAGCAAAGCGGCGGCGCAGAGCGTCAACACGGCGACCGACGCGCTCACAAGCGCCAAAGCGAGCGCAAGTTCGCTCTCGAAGAGCGCCGGCGGGTTGCTTTCCAAATGACAATTTTCGGAGCGCCCCTCGGAAGAGTGATCCTTAACTCGTCAACTGCATGCTCAGGCAGACGAATTCGGCTGGCCCGCTGTAGCCCGCTACGCGCGAGCATTGCAACTTCATGAAGTGAGCGATGCCGGCGCTGATTCGGAGCGATGTCAAGCCGCTGTCGAAACGTGAGCCTGATCGCATTACCGTATAACCTGATTTCGTTGCCTTGCCTGGTGAGTTTGGGCCAACCGAAACTGAGAAATGGCTTCCAACCGAGATATGGAAGTCATGAAGAAGAGCCGATTCACGGAAGAACTGATGGTCACGATGCTGCGCGAGACAAACAAGGCGTCGGTCGTAGGTGGCTGAGAAACCCGCTGTGTCCGCAATGCTCGCAGACGACACATTCGCTGTCGCGCAGGCAGCGTCCGTCGCGTTCGGTTTCTGGGGTCGCAATCAGCCTGGTCGGTCAGGCTTGTCGCATCAACGTCGTCCTCGACTTCCAAATCCCAAGTCGCATTTCCACTCCTTCACGACCAACGCAGACATCGCGCCTTCCCCCACGCGTGCGAAAATCTCCTCCACACCCACCATCTTCGCTTCAAGCACGCCAAAGGACCCGTCCATGGACATTCCCCACGTTCTGCAAGCCATCGCGCATCAGGAGCACACGCTCGTGTTCCCGCAATTTCACTCGGAACACGCGTGGCAAATCGGTTCGCAATTGCGCGAGATGGCGCTGGCGCGCGATGCGGCCATCGTCATCGATGTGCGTACCTTCGGGCGCCAGCTTTTCTACGCAGCGCTCGACAACACCACACCCGACAACGCGCGCTGGGTCGAGCGCAAGTCGCGCACCGTCGAGCATTTCCGCCGCAGTTCGTATGCGATCGGCCTCACGCTGCAACAGGCCGGCACGACGCTCGCGGACAAGTACACGCTCGATCCCAAAGCGTTCGCGACGCACGGCGGCGCATTCCCGCTGCGCGTGCAGGGCGCGGGCGTGATCGGTTCCGTCGCGGTGTCGGGACTTCCGCAGCGCGACGACCATCAGCTTGTGGTCGAAGCACTATGCGCCGTGCTCGGCCAGAACTTCGGCGACCTGTCTCTCGGACGCGACTAAAAGAGAGCCCCGACGCCGATGCGCTCAACCGCTTATGTGCTTCTCGCCATCGCGATCGTCGCCGAAGTCATCGCGACTTCCGCGCTGCGCGCCTCCGATGGCTTCACGCGCGCGCTGCCCGCCGCGATCGTCGTGGCCGGATACGGGTTGTCGTTCTATCTGCTGTCGCTGACGCTGCGCGCGTTGCCCGTCGGCATCGTGTATGCGGTGTGGTCGGGCGCGGGCATCGTGCTCATCACGCTCGTCGCAGCGCTGCTCTTCAAACAGACGCCCGATCTGCCCGCGATGCTCGGCATGGGTCTCATCGTCGCCGGCGTGGTCGTGCTCAACGCCTTCTCGAAGATGAGCGCGCATTGATGCGCTTTACTTGCAACGCACGATCATCGAACGGTTCTTGACGTTCGCGGAGACCACGTTGCTGATGCCGCCGCCGGTCGGGCCGCCTTCCTCGTTGTCCTTCGACACGATGTCGTAACCGGTCGCGCCGCATTTCTTGCCGGCGAGCACGTAGCAGCTCGCCCAGCTCGATCCGGCGTCGGCGCCGCTGCAGTTGACCGCGTAGCCGGTCTGTCCATCGGGCAGATTGATGAGCGATGCTTCGTTCGACGACGCGCACGCGCCGAGAGCCGAGATCGCGACGACAGCGCCGAGCGTCGCGACGCGTGCGGAGATACGGCGCAAGCGCCGACCGGATTCCTTCATCTTTACCTCGTGAGAGCGAATTGCGATGCGCGCCGCAGTGCCTCGAGCTTCGCGGCGAGGGCGCGTTTTTTGAGAGACGCATTGTCCCATACGCGCCTTACGCGACACGTAAGCGGTTGTTAGCGCAACCCGCGCGGGCGCGAAGCTTGCGATCAAACCGTGAGAGCGCCCGTACGCGCGTCAAGCCGCCCGATGAACTATTTTCCGGATCGCGCGCCTTATTCATCTGGCGTTTCGGTTGAAATTGCCGCCGATATCGGCGAAAACCGGCGCATGCGCGGCCAATTGAACGGAGGCAAAACCATGGCAGAACGAGTCACGGGGCCATATCGTGGGTATTACATCAGCGCTTCGGCGCGGCTCGTGCAGTCGCACGGCGAAAACGACGGTGAAGCGCCGATCTATGTCGGCTCGGTGAGCCTCGCGCGCGGCGGCCCGGACGATGTCCATCGTTTCGAAGCGCTCGTCGATCTCGGTCCCGAGCGGCGCTTCGCAACCGAAGACGAGGCGCTCGCACACGTCGAGCAGGCCGCGCGCGAATACATCGACCGCTTGCTGCAATCGACGTGATGCGCCCCGTTCATCTTCGACATACCGTGCTGTACGACGTCGCGAACAGCCTGATCGATCTGTTTCCGAGCGGCGCGGACGTCGCGGAAATCGGCGCGGAGCCGACGCCGGCGCTTTTCGTGAGCTGGCGCACGGGCGGCGTGGCGAATCATCCGGGCAATGTCTCGTGGGGCGTGCATTACCGATTCGACGCGCAAGTGTTGCGCGACTATCCGCATCTGTCGCTGGATGCGCGTCAACGCGTGTGCGACCGCGTGCGCGAAATGAGCCGGCTGCTCGACTTCAACTATGCCGATCCGCTTGCAAGCTCGCTGCTCGTCGTCGATGTCGACGAATCCGTGCTCGCGGCATGAGCGGCGCGGCGCTGGACCGCGCGGCGCGAGCGCGAGTACCATAGTCGCCGAATCGATTCGTGCGATCGTTCGCGGCGCCGCGAGCGGACCCGCATCGAACGCAGCGATAGAAGTGATTCCAGCGCTTGAACGTCTTCAGCAACGAGACAATCATGAATATCCGATTCCTTCCGGACGCGCCCGATTACCGCGATTCCAACCTGACCGTCGAGTTCGCCGCGATCGTAGATGGCCGGCGCGTGCCGTGCGCCATTTCGGTCGAAGCGCTCGAAGATCACTTCGGCGCGCAGACCTATGACAGCGCCGGCTGGATCGACGCATTCGATGCGGGCCGCACGCGCATCGAAGCGGTCGCGCGGGAGCATCTGCGCGTGACCAACGGCATGCCCGTGCTCCTGAAAAGCGGACACTTTCCGCCGGGGCGCGTCACCGTCTGACGCACCTTCGTTCATCTCTTACACGGCGCGATGTAAGACCTGCATCGCGCCGCCTCTTTATTCGCGCGGGACACGCCGCGCCTCCTTCCGCGTGATCGCGCAACGGAGTACCATCCATCTATTCGCCGCACGCGATGCGATTCGCTCGGCACATTACTTGCTCAACGCCATGCGCTTGGGCGGTCAAATATAAAAATCGCGCGGGGTCGTCATGCTTCAATCCTTTCTTCACTCACTTGTCGAGTCCAATGCGCTATGGCTCATCTGGGCAGCCGTTGGTGTGCTGATTCTTGCGCTGTGCATCGTGTTCGCGTCGGTCGTGCTGCGCGACTCGGACGAGCCGCTTTATCGCGCGGCTTCGCGACGGGACGACGACGGCAAGATGACCGTCTGAGCGCGCGCCCGCGCGTCGCAATTTGACTTCGAAAGAGGCGGTGCCGACAATGCCTCGCATGGGTTCGCAAGAGCGCCGCACGGAGCAAAGACGCGAGCAGCGCGAGGCGCTGCGCGAGCGCATACTCGAGGTCTCGCGCGAGATCGTGAAGCGCGAAGGCTTTGCATCGCTATCGATGAGAAAGCTGGCCGAGGCGATCGATTATTCGCCCGCCGCGCTCTATCTTCACTTCAAGAGCCGTGGCGATATCGCGCGGGCGTTGCGCGTGGAAGGGCACGCGAGTCTGCGCGACGCGTTCCTCGCCCATACATCGATTGCAGATCCGGCCGCGCGCCTGAACGCGATGGGCCGCGCGTATGTCGAATTCGGGCTGGCCGAGCCCGAGACGTATCGGCTGATGTTCATGGAGCACACGGAGTCCGCGCAGGCAGTCGCCGAGGCCCAGCGCAAAGGCGACGATCACGCGGCGGAGCAAGGCGCGGCGACGCTTTCGCTGATCGCGGACGCGTTCGCCGAATTGCGTGCCGCCGACCGGCTGCCCGCGCACGCCGCGCCGCTCGCGTGCGCGGAAGGCCTGTGGGCGAATCTGCATGGCATCGTCGCGCTGAAGCTGACCGGCGCGGCGCTGCCCGAGACGCCGGCCACGACGCTCGTCGAGTTGTCGCTCGACGCGTGGTTCGCGCCGGCCAACCGA
The DNA here is from genome assembly GCF_023630765.1 of Caballeronia sp. ATUFL_F2_KS9A. NCBI lineage: Bacteria > Pseudomonadati > Pseudomonadota > Betaproteobacteria > Burkholderiales > Burkholderiaceae > Caballeronia > Caballeronia sp. ATUFL_F2_KS9A. The sequence goes on from NZ_JALQEK010000004.1 coordinate 4,385, forward strand.
ACCGAACCTCGATTCATCTCAGCGAATCGACCCGACACTTCAACACGATGACCACCGAAGACATCCGTATCGACACCGCCAACGGCATCGGCTTCATTGCGCTCGATCGTCCGAAGGCACTCAACGCGTTGACCCCGCCGATGCTGCGCGCGATCAGCGAGGCTTTGCGCGCGTGGCGCCACGATCAGGCGATCCGCGCCGTCATCGTCTATAGCCCGCACGTGCGCGCGTTTTGCGCGGGCGGCGATATCCGCTTTCTGTACGAGTCCGCGCAGGCGGGCGACCGGGCGGCGATCGACGCGTTCTTCACCGACGAATACAAGCTCAATCACGCGATCTTCACGTTCCCGAAGCCGTATGTCGCGGTCGTGAACGGCGTCGTGATGGGCGGCGGCATGGGCATCTCGCAGGGCGCGCATCACACGGGCGGCCTGCGCGTCGTCACGCAATCGACGAAGATGGCGATGCCCGAGACGCGCATCGGTCTCTTTCCCGATGTCGGCGTGAGCTGGTTCCTCGCGCGCACGCCCGGGGCGATCGGCCGTTATCTCGCGGCGACGGGCGCGAGCCTTTCCGCCGCGGACGCGCTGTACGCCCGCATGGCGGACGCTTACCTCGACGACGGCGCGCTGCCGGGCCTCATCGAATCGCTCAGGCATCAGCGCTTTCTCGATGGCGTCGAGATCGTGCGCTTCGTGCAGAACGAAACGACGAAGTACAAGGTCGCGCCGATTCCCGAAAAGGGCGAGCTGGCCGCCGCGCGCACGATGATCGACAAGCACTTCGCGGCGGGCAACGGCGCGTCGATCCTCGCGTCGCTCGAACGCGAGGCGGACATCGGCAACGACTGGGCGAAACGCACGGCCGCCGAGCTGCGCGAGCGCTCGCCGCTGTCCGTCGATGTAGCGTTGCAGCAGGTCGATCGCGCGAAATTCTCGACGATGGCCGAGACGCTGCGCCGCGATCTCGATCTGACGCGCACGATGTTCGAGCGCGGCGATGTGCTGGAAGGCATCCGCGCGCGCATCGTGGACAAGGACAACGAGCCGCGCTGGAAGATCGCGCGCGCCGAGGATGTGAACGCCGCCGATGTCGATCGCATGTTCGAAAGCGCGTGGACGCCCGCGGCGCATCCGCTGCGGCTGTTGAAGGACTGACGCTGTGAAACGCGGCCCGCGCGGGCCGCTTTCGTTTCCGGCGGCGGGTCAGTGCGGCTCGTGACCCGCCATGAACGCGCGCATGAAGACGAGCGCGCCCCAGCCCCAGATCGCATTGGCGATGAAGTTCGGCGCGAGACGCGGCAGCATGTTGCCGCTCGGCCAGATGCCGCGGGCCGGATCGATGACGAATACGCCGACGGCCGTCAGCACGATGCCGCCGAACACGAGTGCGCCGATCCAGGGCGCGCTGCGCTCGGGCGCGACGCGCAGCAGCCACGCCATCAGCACGCCGAAGATCGAACTCCACAGCGCATTCGCGATGAATTCCGGGATGCCGAGCGGAACAAATGGTGCGATGGAAAAGCCGGCCGGATCGACGAGACCGGCTGCGTGCAACAGCGCCAGGGTCGATTCGCGAAAAAAGAGTGCGGCGAGAAAACCGGAAACGAACGGCAGAATGACTTTTTGCATTGGCTAGACCGCTTGGAGCATGAGCACGCGGTAGGCTCCGATTATCGTGACGAGCGCCATTATAGTGGCGTCGCGCGTGCTTCCAGCGCGGGTTCGGGGCCGTTGCGGGTTATTTCGCGATCGCGTCGCTCGCGGGGCTGTGATGCAGCATGCGATCGCTGTTCTGCGGTGGATTCGGGCGCTTCACCGGCATGTTGTCGGGATTGTCGGGGCGGGTGGCGCTCGCGGACGGCGCGCCGGGTGCGCCCGGCGGCTTGACCATTGAGGCACTCTCGTCGGGGCGCGCGGTCTGGGCTTGGGTCGCGAAGGTCGTGGCGAGGAGAAGGGCGGCTGTTGCGAGGTGATGTCGGGACATGATGAGTCTCCGCCAAGGGGAGACTTTCGATGTGCACGGCGCGTGCCCGAGGGGCGTCCGAATCAGAAGCCGCAAAGCAAAAAGCCCAGTCATTCGACTGGGCTTTTTGCATGAATTCTCGGTGGGGTGGCTGATGGGACTCGAACCCACGACGACAGGAATCACAATCCTGGACTCTACCAACTGAGCTACAGCCACCACTGTTACCGCGATCTCGACTGCTTCAAAACCGCTGCAGCAATCAAGAAGCGAGATTATACGAACAATGATTGCGCTTGCCTAGTCCCTTTTAGCATCTTTTTCCGACGGCCACGCATCATGCATCGAGCGCTTCCACCGCCTCGCGTAGGTGAGCCCGCGCTTCATCGAAAATCGTCAGATCGCCCTTCGCGAGACGGCGATTGTCGGACAGTACGCGACGCCATCCGCGCGCGCCGGCCACGCCGCGATACAGCCCGAGCGCATGCCGCGTCACCGCGCCGAGATACGTGCCGCGCGTCAGTTCGCCGCGTGCATAGTCGATGAGTCCCGCCTCGATTTCTTCGCGCGACGGAACCGGCGTATCCGCGCCGTAAAAGCGTGTGTCGACGCCGGCGAGCACGTACGGATTGTGATAAGCCTCGCGCCCGAGCATCACGCCGTCGACGTGCTTGAGATGCTCCTCGACTTCATCGAGCGTCTTGATGCCGCCGTTGATCGAAATCTCAAGTTGCGGAAAGTCGCGCTTCAACCGATACGCATATTCGTACTTGAGCGGCGGAATCTCGCGATTCTCCTTCGGGCTCAAGCCTTTGAGGATCGCGTTGCGCGCGTGCACGATGAACACTTCGCAGCCGGCATCGGCGATCGTGCCGACGAAATCGCGCACGAACTCATATTCCTCGACGGTGTCGACGCCGATGCGATGCTTGACCGTTACCGGAATCGACACCGCGTCGCGCATCGCTTTCACGCAATCCGCGACGAGCTGCGGCTCCTTCATCAGACAAGCGCCGAACGCGCCGCGCTGCACGCGCTCGGAAGGGCAGCCGCAATTCAGGTTGATCTCGTCGTAGCCCCATTGCTCGCCGAGCTTCGCGCTTTTCGCGAGATCGGCCGGCTCGCTGCCGCCGAGCTGCAGCGCAACGGGCGCTTCGGCGGGTGTGAACGCGAGATGCCGCGCGACATCGCCGTAGAGCAGCGCGCCCGTCGTCACCATCTCCGTGTAGAGCCACGTATGACGCGATACCAGCCGATGCAGGGACCGGCAATGGCGGTCGGTCCAATCCATCATAGGTGCGACGGAGACGCGGCGGGGACTGATCTTCGATACGGCTGACATGGGCGACGGCGGCCGCACCTTCATGCGAACCGCTTGAATTTCAAGGGGAATCCGCGATTTTACCGCAGCGCGGCAGTTTGTTCGCGCCGGCCGACCGTTTCGCCCGCGCAAACGTCAGCCGCCTTCGTCCAACAATGCTAGGATTTCGAGATCACCCCAACGACGGCATCGGAGGCAGACATGGCTACTTTGGCGATCGACGGTGTGCGCTGGGTCAACGACCGCGTGACCAGCGTGCGCTGGGGCAGTTTCGATCCGGCCACGAACGACTGGGCCGCGCCCACCACCATCGTGGATGTCCAGCAGGTCGTGGACGCCATCAAGAGCGGCAAGGAAGTCCGCACGCTCTTCAAGCTCGGCGGCCGCGCCTTCCTCGGCCCGAAAGTCAGCGCGCTGCCTTACACGAACGGACACATCGGCATCGAAGCGCGCGTGCAGGACGGTCAGATCGAGAAATCGCTCGAAGACTTGCCCGCCGTCTGACGATGCCGTTGATGCAGTCGAGCGCTCGCGGAGAAGCCCGTTGAACCGGCAACAGGCGCTCCGGTTCGAAACCGAATTCATGCCGCGCATCGTGGAACGTGTGACGCGCGTCGTCGATCACGGCGTGCGCGTCGACATCCTCGGCTACGAAAGCCCGGCCGTGCCGACACGTCTGCATGTCAGCGCCGAACGTGCACCGCGACAGGGCGATGAACATCGGCGCGTTTATCCGTACCCGCTGAACGTATTTCTGACCTGGGACGACGACGAGATCGAACGGCTGATGGGCGCGGGCGGCGAGGCTCGATTCCTGCGTTATCTCGACGCCATCGGCGCGAAGCTCGATGCGTGGCAGGGCGCGCGCGAGGTCGATCTCGCGACGCGCTCGCAGGCGGAACCGTCGGTGCTCTTCGGCGGTCTCGATTTTGAAGCCTGAAGGCGGCCGGCTGCCGCCCGTTAGCGCCCGTTCAGCCGACGCATCGCATCGCCGGTCGATACGCGTCTCGCGCGGCCGGCAGGGCGCATCAACTTGAACGAGGAGGTCGGTATGGCATCGTCGAATGAAGGCGATCTGCGCGCATTCGTGCAGACCGCGGAGCAGGCGGGCGGTTTCGTCTGGGTCATCACGCTCGTCGATTTCGCGGCGCGCGAGGTCAAGCGCGCGCTGGTTTCCGAAGAGAATTTCTCCACCGCCGACGCCGCCCGCGACGCCGGCAACGATCGCCTGAAAGGCATGTCGAACGACCGCTGACGAAGCGTTCAGGCGCGCGGCCCGCTCACTTCGTCGCGATCACCATCGACTCCGCGCCGACGAGCGGTTCGACGCGCGCCGTCGCGAATCCCGCTTGCCGCATCCACGCGCAGCATCGCGCGCCGGTGTAGTCGAAGCCGCCGGGCGTTTCGATCAGCATGTTGAGGCTCATCAGAAGCCCGAAGGCATTCTGACGGCGCTCATCGTCGATGATCGCGTCATACACGATCAACGCGCCGCCCTCCGGCAACGCCGCATGACACTTCGCGAGCAGTTCGAGCTTCTGCGGCAGATCCCAGTCGTGCAGGATGTGCCCCATCACGAGCACATCCGCCGACGGGCACGGCTCCTTGAAGAAATCGCCGGGATAAAAGCGCAGCCGGTCTTGGAGTCCGTGCGCGGCGACGTACGCGTCGAAGACCGGACCCACCACCGGCAGATCGAAGCCGCCGCCCGTCAGATGCGGATGCGCAAGCGCCACCTGCACCGGCAACGCGCCCTGCGCCGCGCCGATATCGATGAACGTGCGGTACTCGCTCCACGGGAACTGTCGCGCGATCGCGTGCGCCGCGCCCATGCTGACGCCGCTCATCGCCTGGAGAAAGCCGCGCAGACGTGCCGGGTCGCTATAGAGCGTCTCGAAGACGTTGCCGCCGTGCTTCGATTCGCTCTGCGGCAGGCCGGTGCGCAGCGCCTCCGTGAGCGAACCCCAGAACGGATAGAGGCGCGCGTTCGCCATTTCCAGCAATCCGCCGACATATGAAGGCTTGTTGCGATCGAGGAAGAAATCGGCGTCGTCGGCGTTCGCGTAGAAGCCGCCCTCGCGCGAGAGCAGGTTGAGCGCGACGAGCGTATCGAGGAAATCCAGCGCGCCGCGCGGATGCAGTGCCAGCGCCTGCACGAGATCGTCGGCCGTTCGCGGGCCGGTCGCCAGTTGCGTGAACACGCCGAGTTCGACCGCCGAAAGCAGCGTCTTCGACGCCCAGAACGCCATCCCCATTTGCAGCAGCCGCTCGGGATTGGGCTGTGCGCCGCGTTGGGCGTCTTGCATGATGCGCCTCCTGTCGGGAAGGAACTGCGTAACTCTAGGAGGCGATCGCGTTCGCTTCAAGGCGCATCTGTGGGGCGCCTCACTCAGACAAAAACTCGTTCGACGATATCGAACGAGTGCGCCGGCCGCGTCGTACGGAAAAGGGCGCACGTCCGACCATAATGCCTTCACACCCTGCAACGTTCACAAGGAGAACGTCATGAAACGCTTCGAAGGCAAGACAGTTCTGATCACTGGCGGCAACAGCGGCATCGGTCTCGCGGCAGCGCAGGCGTTTGCTGCGGAAGGCGCGCGCGTCGTCATCACCGGCCGCGATGAAAGCGCGCTCGCGACGGCACGCGAGTCGCTCGGCGCGAACGCCATCGCGATCCGCAACGTGGCGGGCACGGTAAGCGCTGCGCGCGAACTGGCGCAAGCATTGACCGATGCGAACATCCGGCTCGATGCGATCTTCGTGAACGCGGGCGTCGCCACCTTCGGGCCGTTCACGGACATCGACGAAAAAGCGTGGGACGAAACCTTCGCGATCAACGTGAAAGGACCGTACTTCCAGATCCAGTCGCTCGTGCCCTTGCTGAACGAAGGCGCGTCGATCGTGCTGAACGGTTCGATCAACGCGCATATCGGCATGCCGATGTCATCGGTCTATGCGTCGAGCAAGGCGGCGCTCGTGTCGCTCGCAAAGACGCTGTCGGCGGAATTGCTGCCGCGCGGCGCGCGCGTGAACGTCGTGAGTCCCGGTCCGGTCTCGACGCCGCTCCACGACAAGCTCGGCCTCATCGATGAAGCCGCCGCGCAGCTTCGAAGCCAGATTCCGCTCGGCCGCTTCGGCAAGTCGAGCGAAGTGGCGGCGACGGTGCTGCATTTGGCGTCGCCGGAATCGGGTTTCATCGTCGGCACGGAGATCATCATCGACGGCGGCATGAGCCAGCTTTGAGCCGATGGCCGAGTTGCACCCTCAACGCATCTGGGGCTGCAACTCGCCCCAGTTGACGAGAATCTGCTGGATGCTGCGCGCATAGGCGTCGCGATGTTTCGGCGATTCGGAGTGATACGCGCCGATCGCGCGCCATGTGTTGCCGTGCTTCACCATCTTCTGCTTGAGCAGCCAGGCGGCGACGAAGACGTTGACGCACGGATCGGCGAGCGCGCGATGCGGAATGCCCTGACGCGCGAGATCGGGAAAATGGATCGAGTTGATCTGCAGTTGGCCGATATCGATCGAGCCGTTGGCGTTGCGGTTGAGCGCGGCGGCGTCGCCTTTCGATTCGCGCCAGGCGACCGCGCGCAGCACAAGCGGATTGACGCCCTGATAGGCGCCGGCCTGTTCGAAGCAATCGTCGGCGTGAGCGGCGCGCGGCGCGAGCGACGCGGCGAGCAGCGCGCAGGCGGCCAGCGCCGCGCAAATCGGACGGAACATGGAACGTGGCTCCTTCGATTACGGCGCGAGCGCGATGTCGATGCGGCGCTCGACGTCTTTCATATACGTGCGCGACTCGTCGGACACCACGAGACGCGGCTCGGGTCCGTTGCATTTGCAATCGGCGACGCGGCGCGTTTTCTTCGCTTTCTTGCTCGCGGATTTGGCAGGCGCATCGTCTTCTTCGCCGCTGGAAGGCGGAAGCATTGCGAGCGTCGGCAGCGGCGGATAGACCTTCTGCGCGGCAGGTCCGAGCGCCGCGAGCGTTTGCACGGACGCGGGCGCGCTCACGTCGAGCGGACCGGCGGCGGCGTGCATCGAAAACAGCGCAGTCGCGAGGATGAGAAATGGGCGCATCGCGTCAGCCTCCCTGCGTCGGCTTGATGGACACGCTGTACGGCTGGCGCGCGCCGGCGGTCAGGTTTTCGAGACTGAGCTTGACCGCATGTCGCGCGGGAATGCCTTTCCAGATCGCCTGATTGAGATAGGGAAAGTCCTGCGCGAGCGCGGTGACGAGGATGGTCGTCGGCTGCTTTTGAGCGGCTGCGAGCGCGCCCGCTTTGGCGAGGATCGCGGTGAGTTGCGGGTCGCGGGCGCCGAGCGCGTCAGCGGGAATCTCGAAGCGGATGATCTCGGCGGAAGCCGCCGGTTTTTCGATCTGAGCCGTATTGGCGGCCGGCATCGGCGCGCAGCCGGTCACGACGAGCGCGACGGCGATGGCAAAAAGTGACGCTGCCCACTTCACTGGCATCTCCTGATTGGGTCATGGCGATATGCGAGTTGTCGGCGCGCACGGGCGCGACTTGATAGCCGCGCGCAAACGTTTCGCCAAATAGGAAGACTTGACTCAGAATTTGCCGATTCGGGGAATCAGATCGCGCGGACGTCGGTAATAGATGCCGCGACCTTGCCGTGGTGACGCTTCGATCAGATGCGCCACCACGCGCCGATGCTCGGCTCGGCATCGAGGGCGCGGAGAAAATCTTCGGCGAAGGCGTCGGCGGTGAGTTGCCGCTCGGGCGTGCCGTCGGGGAAATCGTGCGGATTCTTCAGGCCGCGCGCGTGGCGGAGGACGGCAACCGTTTCGGTCAGGGCGGAGAGGGCGTCGAGCGTGTGCGAGTTCATACCGCGGATTACGGCAGGCGCGGCGAAGGCTTGAGCCTTTCCGTCATAAAACCTTCACGCCTTCGGCTTGCGATGCCCGGAAACGAGCGCGCCGGCGTCCTTCGCGAGCCCGAACAGATCGACGACGCCGACGAGCCCCACGAACCCGACGATCAGAAACGCGACGCTGAAATCCTCCGGTCCGATGGAATGGGCATCGTGGCCGTGGATCCATTCGCCGATGCGCAGCGCGATTGCGCCGGCCGCCACGCCGATGCCCATCGTCATCTGGAAGAGCGTGCTCGATAGCGCCGACGCGCCGCTCATCTGCGCTTTCGGCACGTCGGCGAAGGACAGCGTGTTGAGCGCCGTAAACTGCAGCGAACGCGACAGGCCGCTCGCGAACAGCACGGCGACGATCACGAACGTGGGCGTCGAGGGCGTGAGCAGGCTCATCGCGGCAAGCGAGAGCGCGGCGAGCACGCCGTTTACGATCAGCACCGGCCGGAAGCCGAACCGACGCATCACGGGCGTCGTGACGAGCTTCATCGACAGATTGCCCGCGAACACCGCGAGCGTGAGCAGGCCCGAATCGAACGCGTTCATGCCGAAGCCGACCTGGAACATCAGCGGCAGCAGGAACGGCGCGGCGCTGATCGCGATCCGAAAGAGCGAGCCGCCGCCCATCGCCACGGCAAAGGTCTTCACCTTCAGCGCCGACAGATCCACGACCGGATGCGCCGCGCGCCGCAGATGCCGCCACGACGCGATGCCCGCGACGACGCCTACCGCCACCAGCGCGCCGACGAAGCGCCAGTCCACGTCGCTGCGTCCGATCAGTTCCATCGCGTAGAGCAGCGTCGTGCACGCGATGCCGCACAGCGCGAAGCCCGGCAAGTCGAAGCGCCGCGTCGCGTCCTCGTGTTCGTTGCCGATGTAGCGCAGCGTCAGCAGCAAGCCGATCAGCCCGAGGGGCACGTTGAGATAGAAGATCCAGCGCCACGAAGAATACGTCGTGATGAAGCCGCCGAGCGGCGGGCCGATCACCGGCGCGACGAGACCCGGCCACGTGATGATCGCGATGGCGCGCATCAGGCCCTCCTTGGGCGTCGCGCGCAAGACGGCCAGGCGCCCGACGGGCACCATCATCGCGCCGCCGATGCCCTGCAACACGCGCGCGGCGGCGAACGCGGGCAAGGTCGAGGTCGTCGCGCACAGCACGGACGCGGCCGTGAACACCGCGATCGCGCTCGCGAACACGGTGCGCAGGCCGAAGCGGTCGGCGGCCCAGCCGGAAATCGGGATGAACACGGCGAGCGTCAGCAGATACGCCGTGATGCCGAGGCTCATGTCGGCGGGATGCACGTTGAACGAGCGCGCCATCTGCGGCAAGGCGGTGGCGATGATCGTGCCGTCGAGGTTCTCCATGAAGAAGGTCGCCGCGACGAGCATGACGATGAGCGACGAGCCTTTTGTCTTGCGATCGCGTGCTAACGGCATCGGTTGCGTGCTCCTGCCTGACGGGTTGGAAGCTTGCCATTCTAGCCGCGAGAGCAGAGCTTTCGCGCCTATGGTAGGTTTTGCGATTGCCGGAAAATCAGCCAGGCAGCCTGTCCGACAAAGCGCCTGCGGTCTCCCCACAGCGCGCAAACAACTCGTCAACAAGAGGAATGAGCAATGAAGTTTCGGAAACTCGGCGATTCGGGTATCGACGTCAGCCTGATCGGGCTCGGCACCATGACCTGGGGCGAGCAGAACACCGAAAGCGAAGCGCACGAGCAGATCGATTACGCGCTCGCCCAAGGCGTGAATCTCATCGACGCCGCCGAGATGTATCCGGTGCCGCCGCGCCCCGAGACGCAGGGCCGCACGGAGGAATACATCGGTACGTGGCTCGCGAAGCATCCGGCGAAGCGCGCCGATATCGTCCTCGCGACGAAAATCGCCGGGCCCGCGCGCCAGCCGCACAATCCGCGGCATATCCGCGGCGCGGGCAACCAGTTCGATCGCAAGAATCTGAACGAAGCCATCGACGGCAGCCTGAAGCGCCTGCAAACGGATTACGTCGATCTGTATCAGCTGCATTGGCCCGATCGCAGCACGATGACGTTCGGCCGATCCAGCTATCCCTATATCGACGATGAATACACGGTGCCGATCGAGGAAACGCTCGCGGCGCTCGCCGATCTCGTGAAGGCGGGCAAGATCCGTCATGTGGGCGTGTCGAACGAAACGCCGTGGGGTGTCGCGCAATTCCTGCGCGCGGCCGAAACGGCGGGGCTGCCGAAAATCGTCAGCATTCAGAATCCGTACAGCCTCGTGAATCGCACTTACGAGCTCGGACTGTCGGAGTTCACGCACAAGGAAGGCGTCGGGCTGCTCGCGTATTCGCCGCTCGCGTTCGGCTGGCTGTCGGGCAAGTACGAGGGCGGGGCGCGTCCGGCGGGCGCGCGAATCACGCTGTTCGAGCGTTTCCAGCGCTACAGCAAGCCGCAGGCGATCGCGGCGATCACGTCGTACGTCGAACTGGCGAAACGCCACGGACTCACGCCGACGCAACTCGCGCTCGCGTTCGTCAACACGCGCCCGTTCACGACGAGCACGCTGATCGGCGCGACGTCGATGCCGCAGTTGAAGGAGAACATCGGTAGCGTGAACATCGAACTGTCGGACGAAATCCTGGCCGAAATCGACGCGCTGCACGAGCGTCAGCCGAATCCGGCGCCCTGATTTCCTTCGCCGGCTCAAGCATTTGGCGAAGAATTGCATGCCTTTGTCGCGAATGTGTCAGCATTGACGTTCGCGTGCCCGTCGTTTATCGCTCTGTAATACCGGCCTAATTTTTGGCCCGTACTCTGCCGTAACGCCGCCCGAATCCCGCACCCGAGGATTCGCGGCGCGCTCCCGTGTCATTCGCGGTGCGGTACTTTTCGTAAGGCACTGCACTTGCTCGATGGTCCTGGTTGCCCGCTGCGGCGCCCCTCGCCACAGCGCGCTCTTCGCAAAGGAGTCGTCGCTCATGTCTCAAGCAACACCTCAGGCCAAAGATCTCGATCGCCTCACGATCGACACCATCCGCACGCTCTCGATGGACGCCGTGCAGAAGGCCAATTCCGGCCACCCCGGCACGCCGATGGCGCTCGCGCCGGTCGCATTCCATCTGTGGCAGAACCATCTTCGTTACGATCCCGACGCGCCGCTATGGCCGAATCGCGACCGCTTCGTGCTGTCGGTCGGGCATGCGTCGATGCTGCTGTACTCGCTGTTGCATCTTGCCGGCGTGAAGGAGTTCGACGGCGACGGCAAGCCGACCGGCAAGCCCGCCGTGTCGATCGACGATATCAAGCAGTTCCGCCAGCTCGACAGCAAGACGCCGGGCCATCCGGAATACCGCATGACGACGGGCGTCGAGACGACGACCGGACCGCTCGGGCAGGGCCTCGGCAACAGCGTGGGCATGGCGATGGCCGCGCGCTGGAAGGAGAGCCGCTTCAACAAGGGCGACGACAAGCTCTTCGATTACCGCGTCTACGCACTGTGCGGCGACGGCGACATGATGGAAGGCGTGTCGCACGAAGCGGCGTCGCTCGCGGGGCATCTGCGGCTGTCGAATCTCATCTGGATCTACGACAGCAACACCATCACCATCGAAGGCCATACGGAGCTCGCCTACAGCGACGACGTGGAAGCGCGCTTTCACGGCTACAACTGGCACACGCTGCACGTCGACGACGCCAACGACGCGGACGCGCTCGAAGCGGCCATCAACAAGGCGAAGTCGCACACCGACAAGCCGACGCTGATCGTCGTGAAAAGCATCATCGGCTGGGGCGCGCCGAACAAGCAGAACACCGCGAGCGCGCACGGCGAGGCGCTCGGGGAGGAAGAGGTCAAGCTCGCGAAGAAGTTCTACGGCTGGCCGGAGGACAAGCAGTTCTACGTGCCCGACGGCGTCATGCAGCACTTCGCCGACGGCATGGGCGCGCGCGGCAAGAAGCTGCACGCCGAGTGGAAGCAGCGCTTCGACGCCTACGAGAAGGCCAATCCGGAACTCGCGAAAGAAGCGTGGCAGATGCTCGAAGGCGAGCTTCCCGACAACTGGGACGCGGACATCCCGACCTTCGAGGCGGACGCCAAGGGCCTCGCGACGCGCGATTCGTCCGGCAAGGTGCTGAATGCGATTGCGCCGCGCGTGCCTTGGCTGATCGGCGGCGCGGCAGACCTGTCACCATCGACGAAGACGAATCTGAAGTTCGAAGGCGCGGGCAGCTTCGAGCACGACAGCTACGGCGGACGCAATCTGCACTTCGGCATCCGCGAGCACGGCATGGGCGCGGTCTGCAACGGCCTCGCGCTGTCGGGCTTGCGTCCGTACGGATCGACGTTCCTGATTTTCAGCGACTACATGAAGCCGCCGATCCGCCTGTCCGCGATCATGGAAGTGCCGGTGATCTACGTGTTCACGCACGATTCGATCGGCGTCGGCGAAGACGGTCCGACGCATCAGCCGATCGAGCAGCTCGCCTCGCTGCGCGGCGTGCCGGGCCTGTGCACGCTGCGTCCTGCCGACGCGAACGAAGTCGCAGAAGCGTGGCGCGTCGCGCTGACGCATCCGAAGGAGCCGTCGTGCATCGTGCTGACGCGCCAGCCGCTGCCGACGTTCGACCGCAAGAAATACGCGTCCGCCGAAGGCGTGAAGCGCGGCGCCTACGTGCTCGCCGATACCGAAGGCGGCAAGAAGCCCGAGGTGCTGCTGCTCGCGACGGGCAGCGAAGTGTCGCTTTGCGTCGAGGCGTACGAGAAGCTGACAAGCGAAGGCGTCGCGGCGCGCGTCGTGTCGATGCCGTCGTGGGACATCTTCGAGAAGCAGGATCTCGCGTACAAGGAATCGGTGCTGCCGCCGGACGTGCATGCGCGCGTGTGCGTCGAGCAGGCCGCGACGCTCGGGTGGGACCGCTACGTCGGCCGCCTCGGATCGCAGATCGTCATGCACACGTTCGGCGCATCCGCGCCATTGAAGGCGCTGAAGACGAAGTTCGGCTTCACGCCCGAAGCGGTCTACGACGCCGCGAAGAAGCAGATCGAACGCGTGAAATCCAACGGGAAGGAGTGACCATCATGCAGATCGGCATCGTGGGACTGGGGCGCATGGGCGGCAACATCGGGCGGCGGCTCATGCGCGGCGGACATACGTGCGTCGTGTACGACCACAATCCGGAGGCCACCGAAGCGCTCGCGAGCGAAGGCGCGACGGGCGCGAAGGATCTCGGCGATCTCGTCGCGAAACTGACCGCGCCGCGCGTCGTCTGGCTGATGCTGCCGGCGGGGAAAATCACCGAAGACACGCTCAACGATCTGCACAAGATCCTCGGCGCGGACGACGTGATCATCGACGGCGGCAACAGCTTCTACAAGGACGATATCCGCCGCGCCGCGCAGTTGCGCGAGCAGGGCATCCATTACGTCGATGTCGGCACGTCGGGCGGCGTGTGGGGCCTGACGCGCGGCTACTGCATGATGATCGGCGGCGACGAGCCGGTCGTGCGCCGCATCGATCCGATTCTCGCGACGCTCGCGCCGGGACGCGGCGACATTCCCGCGACGCCGGGCCGCGAAGGGCGGGATGCACGCGTCGAGAACGGCTACATGCACTGCGGGCCGGTCGGGTCGGGGCATTTCGTCAAGATGGTGCACAACGGCATCGAATACGGACTGATGCAGGCCTATGCCGAAGGCTTTCACGTGCTCGAGCGCAAGGACTCGACGGAACTGCCGGAGAACGAGCGTTACTCGCTCGATCTCGCCGATATCGCGGAAGTGTGGCGTCGCGGCAGCGTGGTGTCGTCGTGGCTGCTCGATCTGACCGCGGGCGCGCTCGCGGGCGACGGCTCGCTCGACCGCTATTCCACCGAAGTCGCGGACAGCGGCGAAGGACGATGGACGATCGAAGCGGCAATCGAGGAAGCGGTGCCGGCGCAAGTGCTGTCGGCGGCGCTGTACACGCGGTTCCGTTCGCGCGATGCCGAATCGTTCCCGGAACGCATGTTGTCCGCGATGCGCTTCGGCTTCGGCGGGCATCACGAGTTTCCGGTGAAGTAGCGCGCTTTCCTTTTCGGCGATGTCAAAACGGCGATCGGCTTTCGAAGTCCATCGCCGTTTTTCATTTCATCATGCGCCGCCTGAAAAGCCACGCGCACAGGAAGAACGGCACGACCGCATACGCGCAGAGCACGAGCGCATGCAGCGCGAAGCCGTCGAACGGGCGGCCGAGCATCGCCGGACGGATCAGCTCCACAGCGTGATACAGCGGCAAGACCTGCGTGACGTGTTGCGCGATCGCGGGCAGTTGCGCGATGGGAAAGAAGACGCCGGAGAGCAGGAGCATCGGCGTGAGCGCGAGCGTCTGATAGAACATGAAGAAGTCGTAGCTCGGCGCGAGCGCGGTGACGACCATCGCCGTGCTGGCGAACGCGAGTCCTGTCAGCACGATGACCGGCAACGCGATCAGCATCGACGGAAAGCTCGCATAGCCGAGCGCGCCCGCGACGATCATGATCGCCACGCCCGACAGCACCGACTTGCTCGCGGCCCAGACGATCTCGCCAAGCACGATATCGCCGAGCGTGAGCGGCGTGTGCATGATCGCTTCCCAGGTGCGCTGAACGTGCATGCGCGAGAAGCCGGAGTACATCGATTCGAAGCTCGCGGACATCATCACGCTCGACGCCGCCGTGCCCGCCGCGAGGAACGCGATATACGATACGCCGTCGACGTGCCCGACCATCAGGCCCAGACCGAGGCCGAGGCCGAAGAGGTAGATCATCGGATCGGCGAGATTGCCGATCATCGAGGCGATCGCGCGTTTCTTCCAGACGAGATAGTTGCGCCGCCACACGGACATCCAGTGCGTGGCGTTCGCGGGCAACGCGCTGGAAAGCGGCGTGAGGTTTTGTGCGCGCTTCGGCTCGCGCTGTTTGTCGATGCGGGATCGTTCGAGCGTATCCATTGGCTCAGTCCACCATCTCACGTCCGGTGAGACGCAGGAAAACATCTTCGAGATTCGCCGGACGATGCAGATAGCGCACGTCCGCGCGGCCCTTCACGCGCGCATGCACGGGCTGCGGATCGTCGACGTAGCAAAAGAGCGTCTCGCCGCTCACTTCCATGCGCGCGACGAGCGGCGCAAGCTCGGCGGCGAGCGCTTGCGGATCGGGTCCGTAGATTTCGATCACGTCCGAGCCGATCACCGATTCGATCAGCTCGCGCGGCCGTCCTTCGGCGATCTTGCGGCCCTCCTC
This sequence comes from Caballeronia sp. ATUFL_F2_KS9A, assembly GCF_023630765.1. Classification (NCBI taxonomy): domain Bacteria; kingdom Pseudomonadati; phylum Pseudomonadota; class Betaproteobacteria; order Burkholderiales; family Burkholderiaceae; genus Caballeronia; species Caballeronia sp. ATUFL_F2_KS9A. The sequence goes on from NZ_JALQEK010000004.1 coordinate 19,799, forward strand.
GATCACGCACAGGCGATCGCAGAGACGCTCGGCTTCTTCCATGAAATGCGTCGTCAGCAGGATGGTCTTGCCGCGCGCAAGCAGCGAGCGCAGACGCTCCCAGATCAGATGCCGCGCTTGCGGATCGAGCCCGGTGGTCGGTTCGTCCATCACGAGCACATCGGGATCGTTGACGAGCGCGCGCGCGAGCGTGAGACGCCGCTTCATGCCGCCCGACAACTCGCCGACGCGCGCATCGGCCTTGCTCTCCAGCCGCGCGAACTCCAGGAGCGACGGTACGAGCGCATCCATGCGCGCGCCCGTCAGGCCGAAGTAGCGGCCGAACACCGTCAGATTTTCGCGGACAGTGAAATCGGGATCGAGATTGTCGAACTGCGGTACGACGCCCACGCGCTCGCGGGCGAATCGGGCGCGCGCGGGCACCGGCTCGCCGACGAGACGGATCGCGCCGCTATCGGGCGAAGTGATGCCGAGCAGCATCTTGAGCGTCGTCGTCTTGCCCGCGCCGTTCGGTCCGAGCAGTCCGAAGCATTCGCCGGGCCGCACATCGAACGACAGGCCGTCGACGACCGTGCGCTCGCCGTAGTGCTTCCTTACTTCGCTGAATTCGATGGCGGGTGCGCGGTTTCCATCGGCGTCGCGTGTAGCGCTTTGTTGCAAAGATTGATCAGTCATGCATCTGTGCGCAGGGAAAGCCGGATGAGGGAAATCCAGCGGGCTAGTGTAATCCATTGCACCAAGGCGGCGCTTGGCGTGCAACCGCATGCTGCGCGGGCGTGTCAAACCCGTGCGGGGCGCGTCGAACCGGTTCCGGCCGAAAGTGCCAGAGGCTTGTCCGTCGACGTTTTTGTGGTTCTGGCACGGTGCGAGCTAGCGTGTTCGCGCCGGTAAGCGTTTTCCAGCGTTGTCTCCCATGGGACGACGCACGATGATGAATCAACGCCGCGGGCAAGCCGCGCTCAACGGCACGTTGGCCAGGGAGGTCAAGATGGAGAGCTACCGAAAAATCCTGCTGTGCTACGACGGCTCCAGAGAAGGCCGCAAGGCACTGCGTCAGGGCGCCAATCTCGCGCTCGACCTGAATGCGGAGACGCATGTGCTCGCGGTGGTGGATATGCGCTCGAGCATCGCGCAGAGCGCCGGACTGCTAACCGACATGGCCTGCGGACGCTTCGAAGAGGCCGCGCGCGACATCCTGCAAGAGGGCGTCGAATGGCTGCGCGAGCGTGGCCTTCAGGCACAGGGACATTTCGCGTTCGGCCATCCGATCGACGAAATCGCGGCGCTCGCCGACAGCCTTCAGGTCGATCTCGTCGTCGTCGGGCATCGCTGCCGCAGCGGCCTCGCGCGCTGGTGGATGGGCGCGGGCAACACGCCGCTGCTGGATCGCGTGAAGTGCAGCATCCTGGTTGCCGTCTGTCAGGCCGGTGAATCGGCCGAAGCGGAAGACGAAGCGGCGTACGCGGCGAAGCCCGTCAAGGCCGAAGCCGGGGCGTGATGCGGTGCGAAGCGTGAACCGCGACGCTTGACGCGTCAACCGTTGAGATCGACCGCGACGAGCTTCCACGACACGAGCCCGTTGCGGTGGAAGATCGCGGAGTAGCGCGCATCGCCGGCGCCGTGTTGATACGTGACGACGAACGTGTTCAGGCTTCGATAACCCGCCGTCGTCTGCGGTGGTTCTTTCGGCGGCTGCCGTGCGGCCGTGACGCCGGACGCGGGCGCATTCCCCGCATTCGCTGGTGCGCCGTCGCCAGCTTGCGGCGGACGCTCGCCCGGATCGCCGCGCGGCGGGATGCCGTTCAGAATCGCCGCGACGCCGTCCGGTGTGGCATACGAATCCACCAGCGGACCGACGAGCGCCGCGCCGATCATCGCACCGATGATCGCGAGCGGATTCCCGCTCTTTTGAATATCCACGCGACGCGTGAGCAGCGCCGCGATCTGGTCCTTGAGGCTCGCGCGCAGCGCCGGAAAATCGACGTATTCGTTGACGGTTTGCGCATCCCGGGCATCGGCCGCGCGCTTCACGCGATCGAGTGCGATGTAAGGCGATGCGTAAACGAAACCGAGCGCCGCGACGATAACCAGGACGACGAGCGTAACGACAATAGAACGGGTAGTGCGGGACATGCTTGGGCCAAGCCTCTTGCAAAACGTGAATTACGGATTGACCGCCCGGGCGCCGGTTAAATCCCGTGAATTCACGTCGTGCGTGCGATGGCGTTCCATTCAGGCGAGGATTCCGCCGGCCAGCCCGGCATTTTCCTCGGCGATGCAGCGGTCGATCATGCGCGAAACCTCGTCGATCTTGCCCACCAGAATCACGCGCGATTGCCCGCGATACACGCGCACTGGCGCGCGCTGCTCGGCCTCGGCGTGCACCGTGCTGTTGAGGGAAACGCGAGCGAAGGCCGGCTGACGGGACGGCAACGCGGGCATTTCGTTGAAGAGATCGGGCGTGGCTTCGGCGCGCGGCATGCCGCAGGCGATCAGCGTGCGCAGATGGCGCAGGCGGCCGAATTGACGGAAGGGCAGCAGACGGGCAAAACGTTCCATGATGACTCTCCAGACGATAGGACGCACCGCGGCGCACCGCGCGCGGTGGCCGTCATGCTTGTTGTGTTGTGAGACGCCTGAATCAGGTGTCGAAAGCGGTTGGTGAGGCTATCTTGCGATGTCAATGAGACATTTCGTGTCTCGGTGCGAAAGTAATGTGCTTCGACTTTCGTGCCATGCCCGTTCGCGGGCCAACATCAGAACTCGCCGGAGCGGATCAGCCCGACGGCAATGCCTTCAAGCGCGAAATCGCCGCTGCCGGCGCGCACGAAGATGTTTTCATACTCGGGGTTTTCGGCGATGAGTTCGACGCCGTCCGCGCGCCGTTTCCAGCGCTTGACCGTGACGTCGTCGCCAAGACGCGCGACGACGATCTGTCCGTCTTTCGCTTCGTTGCGCTTTTGCACGGCGAGAAGATCGCCGTCGAGAATGCCTGCGTCGCGCATCGAGAGGCCGCGCACCTTCAACAGATAGTCCGGCTTGCTGGAGAAGAGCGCGGGGTCGCACGCATAGTGCTGCGAGATGTGCTCTTGCGCGAGGATAGGACTCCCCGCCGCGACCCGGCCGACGAGCGGCAGAGACAATTGCATGATGCTCTGATGCGGCAGCGTGAACTGATGCGGCAGCTCCTCGGACCGATCGATGCGAGATGCATCGCCGAGCAGCCGGATGCCGCGCGACGAACCCGCCGCCAGCTCGATGACGCCCTTGCGGGCCAGCGCCCTGAGGTGCTCCTCGGCGGAATTGGCCGAACTGAAGCCGAGCTCCGCCGCGATCTCGGCGCGCGTGGGCGGAAAGCCCGTGCGGTCGATCGCGCGCTGGATGAGTTCGAACACCTGCTGCTGCCGCGCGGTAAGTTTTGATGTTTTGGTCACTGGCTCGAGCCCCTGATGCACTGTATGAATGGACAGGTGACTGTATTTTTATACAGTATTTGTTGCTTTTCAAGCTTTACTTTAAGTTCGCGGCCACGAAGCCTCCGCACCGTCGGATCGCGCCCGCCGGCGCTTCTTCCATCCAGGAATATCGTTCTTAGCAGTTTTACGTATAAAAAAGTGAATAACGATTATTTTCAATCATATAGAGGCCTCGTTAGACTGATTCCGTCAATTCGATAAGACGGAGAACGGGGAATGCAAAGCATCAACACGGGATTGCGACGGCTTCTTGCTGCGGCGACGCTCGGCGCGGCGGGTCTGATCATGACGGCGCCGGCGCAGGCGGATACGTCGTTTCTGAACGTTTCCTACGACCCGACCCGCGAGCTGTATCAGGACTTCAATCAGGCTTTCGCGAAAAAGTGGAAGGCGGAGACGGGCGAGACCGTAACCTTCAAGCAGTCGCATGGCGGGTCGGGCGGCCAGGCGCGCGCGGTCATCGACGGACTGCAGGCGGACGTCGTTACGCTCGCGCTCGCTTATGACATCGACGCGCTCGCGGGCAAGGGACTCGTCGGCGCGGACTGGCAGAAGCGCCTGCCGGACAACGCATCGCCGTACACGTCGACGATCGTGTTTCTCGTGCGCAAGGGCAATCCGAAGCACATCAAGGACTGGGACGATCTGACGAAGCCGGGCGTGTCGATCGTCACGCCGAATCCGAAGACATCGGGCGGCGCGCGCTGGAACTACCTCGCGGCGTGGGCGTACGCGCAGCACAAGCCGGGCGGCAACGAGCAGACCGCCAAGGAGTTCGTGACGAAGCTCTACAAGAACGCCGGCGTGCTGGATTCCGGCGCGCGCGGCGCGACGACGAGCTTCGTGCAGCGCGGTCAGGGCGACGTGCTCATCGCGTGGGAAAACGAGGCGTTCCTGTCGCTGAAGGAATTCGGTCCGGACAAGTTCGAGATCGTGGTGCCGTCCGTGAGCATTCTGGCGGAGCCGCCGGTCGCGGTGGTCGACAAGGTCGTCGACAAACACGGCACGCGCAAGCTCGCCGAAGCGTATCTCAAGTATCTGTATAGCGACGAAGGGCAGCAGATCGCCGCGCGCAATTTCTATCGGCCGCGTTCGGACAAGGTGCCCGCCGATCTGACGAAGCAGTTTCCGAAGCTGAAGCTCTATACCATCGACGACACCTTCGGCGGCTGGACCAAGGCGCAGAAGACGCATTTCGCGGATGGCGGCGTGTTCGATTCGATCTATCAGCCGCAATAAGCGTCAACCGGCGACGCGGCGCGTTCAAGACGCCGCGCGCCCGAAGCAGCAACGCGCGCCCACCCCGCGCGCAAAATGGATGATTCAAGGATGACGACTCTCACATTCAGGAAACCGAGCGCGCTACCCGGTTTCGGCCTGACACTCGGCATCACGGTGGCTTATCTGAGCCTCGTGGTGCTGATTCCGCTTGCCGCCACCTTCGCTAAGACGGCGACGCTCGACTGGGCGCAGTTCGTGCGCGCGGTGACGTCGCCGCGCGTGCTCGCATCGTATCGGCTGACGTTCGGCGCGGCGCTCGGCGGCGCGCTCATCAACGCGGTGTTCGGTTTTCTCGTCGCGTGGGTGCTCGTGCGCTACACGTTCCCGTTCAAGCGCATCGTCGATGCGATGGTCGATCTGCCGTTCGCGCTGCCGACGTCGGTCGCCGGCATTTCGCTCGCCGCGGTCTACGCGGGCAATGGCTGGATCGGGCAATATCTCGCGCCGCTCGGCATCAAGGTCGCGTTCACGCCGCTCGGCGTGCTCGTCGCGCTGACGTTCATCGGCCTGCCGTTCGTCGTGCGTACCGTGCAGCCCGTGCTCGAAGACTTCGAGCGCGAGCAGGAAGAAGCCGCCGCGTGCCTCGGCGCGACGCGCTGGCTCACGTTCCGGCGCGTCGTGCTGCCGTCGCTCTTTCCGGCGCTGCTGACGGGCTTCGCACTCGCGTTCGCGCGCGCGTTGGGCGAATACGGCTCGGTGATTTTCATCGCGGGCAACGTGCCGATGAAGTCGGAGATCACGTCGCTGCTCATCATCACGAAGCTCGAACAGTACGACTATGCCGGCGCGACCGCGCTCGCCGTCGTGATGCTGTGCGTGTCGTTCCTCATGCTTCTGTTGATCAACACGCTGCAATGGTGGCTGCAGCGCCGCACGAGCAAGACGGGCGCGGCGCCGGTCAACGTCTCCCTGGCAGCGGGAGAAACGGCATGAGCAAGGTGCTTCCATTGCAGACGACGACACGGCGCGACGCGCACGGCCTCAATCCCGTCACCGAGCCGCGCGCCGTGCGATGGCTCCTGACCGGTATCGCACTCGCGTTTCTCGCGTTCTTTCTCGTCGTGCCGCTCGTCGCGGTGTTCGTGCAGGCGTTCGCCAAGGGCATCGACTATTACTTCGAGTCGCTGAAGGATCCCGACGCGTGGTCCGCGATCAAGCTCACGCTGATCACCGCCGCGATCGCCGTGCCGCTGAATGTCGTCTTCGGACTGGCGGCGTCGTGGGCGATCGCGAAGTTCGAGTTTCGCGGCAAGGCGCTCCTGACGACGCTCATCGACTTGCCGTTCTCGGTGTCGCCGGTCATCTCGGGTCTCGTCTATGTGCTGATGTTCGGCGCGCAAGGATGGTTCGGCCCGTGGCTCGCCGCGCACGACGTGCAGATCATCTTCGCGGTGCCCGGCATCGTGCTCGCGACGATCTTCGTCACGTTTCCGTTCGTCGCGCGCGAACTGATTCCGCTGATGCAGGCGCAAGGCAACGACGAAGAGGAAGCGGCGCACGTGCTCGGCGCCTCGGGATGGCAGATCTTCCGGCGCGTGACGCTGCCCAACGTGAAGTGGGGCCTGCTCTACGGCGTGATTCTCTGCAACGCGCGCGCAATGGGCGAGTTCGGCGCGGTGTCGGTGGTGTCCGGGCACATCCGCGGGCAGACGGACACGATGCCGCTGCACGTCGAAATTCTCTACAACGAATACAACTTCTCGGCTGCGTTCGCGGTGGCGTCGCTGCTGGCGCTGCTCGCGCTCGTGACGCTCGCGCTGAAACTTCTCGCGGAGCGCCGCATGACGCAAGCATTGACCGCCGCAAAAGCCACCGCACAGAATTGAGAGGCCGATAAACATCATGAGCATCATCGTTCGCAATCTGCAAAAACGCTTCGGCGATTTCACCGCGCTCGACAACGTGTCGCTCGACTTTCCGGCGGGCGAACTCGTCGCGCTGCTCGGGCCTTCGGGCTGCGGCAAGACCACGCTCTTGCGCGTGATCGCGGGCCTCGAATTCGCCGATGCGGGACAGGTCGTGCTGCACGGCGAAGACGTCGCGGCGGTCGGCGCGCGCGAGCGTCAGGTCGGCTTCGTGTTCCAGCATTACGCGCTGTTCCGGCACATGACCGTGTTCGAGAACGTCGCGTTCGGCTTGCGCGTGAAGCCGCGCCGCGAGCGTCCGAGCGAAGCGAAAATTCGCGAGAAAGTGCATGAGCTGCTGAAGCTCGTGCAACTCGACTGGCTCGCGGAGCGTTTTCCGTCGGAACTGTCAGGCGGACAGCGGCAGCGTATTGCGCTGGCGCGGGCGCTTGCCGTCGAGCCGAAAGTGCTGCTGCTCGACGAGCCGTTCGGCGCGCTCGACGCCAAAGTGCGCAAGGAACTGCGCAGCTGGCTGCGCCGGCTGCACGACGATCTGCATATCTCGACGCTCTTCGTCACGCACGACCAGGAAGAGGCGCTCGAAGTGGCGGATCGCATCGTCGTGATGAATCATGGCCGCGTGGAGCAGGTGGGCAGTCCGCAAGACGTGTACGATCATCCGCAGACGTCCTTCGTCTACGAGTTTCTCGGCGCCGCGAACCGGCTGCAGGGCGAAGTGAACGCGAACGGCTTCATCGCCGATGGCGCCGCGAGCCCGATCGCGGCTCAGGCGCATTTCAGCGGGCGGGCGCTCGCGTACGTGCGTCCGCATGATCTCGCGCTGTATCCCGCCGACGGCACGCATCGCGACGGCATCGTGGTGGGCGTGCGGCGCGTCGTCACGCTGGGCGGCTCGGTGCGCGTCGAGCTCGAAGGCAACGCGGGCGGCGTGATCGAGGCAGAACTGGATCGCGAGGCGTGGCGCGCGCTCAGGCTCGATATCGGCGATGGCGTGACCGCCGTTCCACGCGCGTTGCGAGTGTTTCCCGCGCAGTGACATCATAAAAATCAAAGAGGCTGACATGAACTTCCAGCAGTTGCGCTTCGTGCGCGAGGCCGTGCGTCAGAACATGAATCTGACGGAGGTCGCCAACGTCCTTTACACGTCGCAGTCGGGCGTGTCGAAGCAGATCAAGGATCTCGAGGACGAACTCGGCGTCGATATCTTCATCCGCCGCGGCAAGCGTCTGACGGGACTGACCGAGCCGGGCAAGGAAGTACATCAGCTGATCGAGCGCATGCTGCTCGATGCCGAGAATCTGCGGCGCGTCGCGCGCCAGTTCGCGGATCAGGACAACGGCCATCTCGTCGTCGCGACGACGCACACGCAGGCGCGTTACGCGTTGCCGAAGGTCATCCGCCAGTTCACCGAGGTGTTTCCGAAGGTGCATCTCGCGCTGCGTCAGGGCAGCCCGCAGCAGATCGCGCAGATGATCATCAACGGCGAAGCGGATATCGGCATCTCGACCGAAGCGCTCGACCGTTATCCGGACATCGTCACGTTTGCCTGCTATTCGTGGCATCACACGGTCGTTGTGCCGAAGGATCATCCGCTCGTCGGGCGCGAGAACATCACGCTCGAGCAGATCGCCGAATATCCGATCGTCACGTACGACAACGATTTCACCGGGCGTTCGCACGTCGATCAGGCGTTCGCGAGCGCGGGCGCGATGCCCGATATCGTGCTGACCGCGATCGATGCCGACGTCATCAAGACGTATGTCGAACTGGGCATGGGCATCGGCATCGTCGCGGCGATGGCGTATGACGCGAAGCGCGACACCGAGCTCGTCGCGCTCGATACGCAGCATCTGTTCGAGGCGAGCACGACGCGTGTCGGCTTGCGAAAGGGCGCGTTCTTGCGCGCGTATGCGTATCGGCTGATCGAAATGTTCGCGCCGCAACTCGATGAAGCGCAGATCGCCGCGCAGCTTCGCGAAGCCGCTTAGAGTCGTGCCGGCTGTTTTACAATCGCCGGCATGAATACTTCCTCGCTTCCTCGTGTCGCCGTGCTTGCCACGGGCGGCACGATTGCCGGTCAGGCCGGCGATTCCTCCAAGACCGCGGGCTACAAGGCGGGCGTCGTCGGCGTCGACAAGCTGCTCGACGCCGTGCCCGCGCTCGGCTCGGTTGCGCGAATCCACGCGGAACAGATCGCGAGCATCGACAGCAAGGACATGAGCGCCGCGCTGTGGACGCAACTCGCGCGGCGTATCGATGAGCTGCTTGCGCAGGACGATATCGATGGCGTCGTCGTCACGCACGGCACCGATACGCTCGAAGAAACCGCGTATCTGCTGCATCTCACGGTGAAGAGCGCGAAGCCCGTCGTGCTGACGGCGGCGATGCGCCCATCGACCGCGCTTTCCGCCGATGGTCCGTTGAATTTGCTCAATGCGGTGACGGTCGCGGCGTCGAAGGATGCCGCGGGCAAGGGCGTGCTCGTCGCTTTCAACAATCAGATTCACAGCGCGCGCGATGTCACCAAGACGAGCACTTATGCCGTCGATGCGTTTCGCTCGCCTGAGACCGGTGTGCTCGGGTTCGTGCAGGACGGACGCGTCGAGTTTCAGCGGACGGTCGTGCGGGCGCATACCGTCGCGAGCGAGTTCGCTGTCGCCGATCGATGGCCGATGGTCGAGATCGTCGCGAGCTACGCGGATGTGTCTCGTGTGACGGTCGATGCGCTTGTTGCTGCGGGCGTGAGAGGTATCGTCGTCGCGGGCACGGGCAACGGCTCGATGCATGCGGTGCTCACGCAGGCGCTCGCTGATGCGGTGAAGCAGGGCGTTGCCGTGGTGCGCGCTTCGCGCGTGGGTTCGGGACATGTGATGCGCAACGGCGCCGCTAACGATGATGCGCTCGGGACAGTCAGCGCGGGGACGCTGAATCCTTATAAGGCGCGGGTGCTGCTTATGCTTGCAGTGGCTTCGAATGTGCAGGACGTGCAGCGCGTTTTTGATGTTTATTGAGGTGGGTGTCTGGGGTGTGGGGCGGGCGGGCGGCGGCGGGCTGCCGGTTGGTCTGGCGGTCGGTCGTGGAATCCTGTATTCGTGTCGGTCTATTAGCGTTGCCCCTGTGCGGGGCGGCACTCACTTTCTTTGCTGCTGCAAAGAAAGTAAGCAAAGAAAGCAGCTTTTCAGGCCCGCGGTCACACGCAATTTGGGTAGTTCTCTCGTCCCAGGCGGCACTCGCCTAAAGAGTGCCCTCAAACACCTAATCGGGCTTGGCTCGCGCACGGTCTGCCGCCCAATTAGTTCGAGGGCGCTGGTTCAGCACGAAATGGCTTCGGCACAGCGCTACGCGCTGCCGCCGGGTATGCAAGGGAAACCGACGTACGGCAAAGGCGGCGAGATGAAGACGTTAGTAGAGAAGCACGCGCATTCCCGATTGACCGGTCGGCCGCGAAGCGGGCTGGAGCTATTTGGTGCTGAACCGGTTTGGTGTGCGGTGCGATGGTTCAGACCGTGCGCGAGCCAAGCCCGATTAGGTGTTTGAGGGCACTCTTTAGGCAGCCCACGATGGACGAGAGGACTACCCAAATTGCGTGTGACCGCGGGCGTAACAGGAGCTGCTTTCTTTGCTTACTTTCTTTGCAGCAGCAAAGAAAGTGAGTGCCGCCCCGCACAGGGGCAACGCTAATAGACCGACACGATCACAGGATTGCCGAGAAGCGCAGGCAAACCAAGATCCACCTCAGCAGAAAGCAAAAACGCGAACCGAAGTCCGCGTTCTCGAGTAGAGCAGAGACAATCAGTTAACAGCAGGAATCCGCAACACTTGCCCCGGATAGATCTTATCCGGACTCTTCAACATCGGCTTATTCGCTTCGAAGATCACATCGTTCCTGGACCCATTGCCGTAATACTTCTCGGCGATCTTCCAAAGATTGTCCCCCGACACGACGGTGTAATACTGCGATTCAGGCTCGCTACTCGGCACGGTCAGCTTATCGTCGACCTTATCGACATGCTGCACATTGCCCGCGGCGACGAGAATCTTTTCCTTCGTGGCCTGATCCGGCGCCTGACCCGAAACGGTCACCGTATGCGAAGCGCCGTCATATTTCACATCGAGATTGTCCGCATTGAGACCCTGCGAACGAATGTACGTCGCGATGGCTTCGCCTGCCTTCTGATTTAGCGCGGCGACATCCACGGGTGCCGCAGCGGGCGCCGCCTGCGCGCTCGGCGTGGCTGCGCCGAAGAGTTTCTCGCCTGCTTCCTTGATAAAGCTGAGGATTCCCATTGTTCACTCCTTGGTTGACGGTGGTGTTACGGCCCGCGAAGTCTAGGCAGATTAGTCGCGATGACCACCGGATAGTTCTGAGTTTCAACAAAAGGATTTGTAGCACCGCCTATGCATCGGCGTTAGGACGCAGTTTGCAACAATCCGACGCGGACACCCGACGACAAACCGTCTGACCGACCAAGGCTTACCCGGCGCACCGCCGGGTGCCGCTTCTCGGACCCCACTTTGCCGCCCTCAGCCCAGAGCGGCATTTGTCCCGCGTGCCCATACGCGGGACGCCCCACGGTTCAGGTGACGCGAATCACGCAGCGGCTTTGGCCTGCTGCGGCTCGTCGGCCACCTGGAAGTTCGACATGATTTCGAGCGCACGCACGAGCGCCGAGTGATCCCACGCCTTGCCGCCGTTCGCCGCGCATACGCTGAAAAGCTGCTGCGCACTCGCGGTGTGGGGCAGGGCGAGGCCCATCTTGCGCGCGCCGTCGAGCGCAAGGTTTAGGTCCTTCTGATGCAGTTCGATACGGAAGCCCGGATTGAACGTGCGCTTCGTCATGCGCTCGCCGTGCACTTCGAGAATGCGCGACGACGCGAAGCCGCCCATCAGCGCTTTACGCACGCGCTCCGGGTCGGCGCCCGAGCGTGCCGCGAAGAGCAGCGCCTCGCCGACCGCCTCGATGTTCAGCGCGACGATGATCTGATTCGCGACCTTGCAAGTCTGACCCGCGCCGTTGTCGCCAATGAGCGAAATGTTCCTGCCCATCAGTTCGAACAGCGGCTTCGCGACATTGAACGACTTCTCCGGGCCGCCGACCATGATCGTGAGCGTCGCTTCGCGTGCGCCGACTTCGCCGCCGGACACCGGCGCGTCGAGATAGTCGCAGCCGAGCGCGTTGATCTTCTTCGCGAACTCCTGCGTTTCGAGCGGGGCGATCGAGCTCATGTCGATCACGAGCTTGCCCTTCGTGAGACCCTTCGCGACGCCGTCATCGGCGAACAGCACGGCGGCGACATCGGGCGTGTCGGGCACCATCGTGATGACGATTTCGCTCGCCTGTGCGACTTCGGTCGAGTCCGCGACGACCTGCGTCTGCGCGCGGATATCGTCCGGCACCGGAAACTTGCCGTTCACGACCAGCGTGTGGCCGCCCTTGATGAGATTGCGCGCCATGTGCGCGCCCATGATGCCGAGGCCGATGAAACCGATCGTTGCCATACTTCTAGCTCCTCCTATGTGTCTGGTTTAAGCGGTCGCGTGCTGCTTCACGCCGCCGATGTTCTGCAGCCAGCCGAGGCCCGCTTCCGTGCCGTTGAGCGGCTTGTACTCGCAGCCGATCCAGCCTTGATAGCCGATCTCGTCGAGCAGCCCGAACAGGAACGGGTAGTTGATCTCGCCCGTGCCGGGTTCGTTGCGGCCGGGGTTATCGGCGAGCTGGATATGCGCGATCTTCGGCAGGTTCTTCCTGATCGTCGCGGCGAGTTCGCCTTCCATCCGCTGCATGTGATAAATGTCGTACTGCAAGAACAGATTGTCCGAGCCGACGGCCTGGATCACGTCCAGTCCTTCCTTCGAGCGATTCAGCGCGAAGCCCGGAATGTCGTACGCGTTGCACGGCTCGACGAGCAAGCGGATGCCTTCCTTCTTCAGCGCTTCCGCTGCGAAGCGCAAGTTTTCGACGATGGTCGCGCGCGCCTGATCCGCCGATACACCCGCCGTCGGAATCCCGACGAGACAGTTCAGTTGCGGCACGTTCAGCGCCTTCGCGTATTCGATCGCGCGCGGCACGCCGTCGCGGAATTCCGCGACACGATCCGGCAGACACGCAATGCCGCGCTCGCCCGCTTCCCAGTTGCCGGCAGGCAGGTTGTGCAGCACGATCTGCAGGTCGTTGTCCTTCAGGCGCGTCTGGATGTCGCTGATCGAGAAGGCATAGGGGAACAGGAACTCGACCGCCTTGAAACCCGCGTTCGCGGCCGCGGCGAAGCGGTCGAGAAACGGGACTTCGTTGAACAGCATGGTCAAATTCGCGGCAAATTTCGGCATTGTTCTTTCCTGATGGTCGGTCAGTGAATGCACGCCGCGCGTTCCTGCATGAACGCGCGGCGGCGATGCTTTAGTCGAGCGGCGTAACGGCGGTCGGTGCATCTGCCTTCGTTTCGGCGAGCTCTTCGAACTCGTTGATCGCGTCGATCTCGGTGCCCATCGCGATGTTGGTCACGCGTTCGAGAATCATCTCGACGACGACCGGCACCTGATGCTCCACCGCCAACGCTTGCGCCTGCTTCAGCGCGCCCGCGATGTCTTCCGGCTTGAACACGCGCAGCGCCTTGCAGCCGAGACCCTCGGCGACCGCGACGTGATCGACCCCATAGCCTTCGAGCTCAGGTGCGTTGATGTTGTCGAACGCGAGCTGCACGCAGTAGTCCATGTCGAAGCCGCGCTGCGCCTGACGGATCAGGCCGAGATACGAGTTGTTCACGACGACGTGCACGTACGGCAGCTTGAATTGCGCGCCGACGGCGAGCTCTTCGATCATGAACTGGAAATCGTAGTCGCCCGAGAGCGCGACGATCTTGCGTTGCGGGTCCGCGGCACGCACGCCGAGCGCGGCCGGGATCGTCCAGCCGAGCGGGCCGGCCTGGCCGCAGTTGATCCAGTTGCGCGCCTTGAACACGTGCAGAAACTGCGCGCCGGCGATCTGCGACAGACCGATCGTCGTGACGAAGCAGGTGTCGCGGTCGAACGCGAGGTTCATCTCTTCGTAGACGCGCTGCGGCTTCATCGGCACATTGTCGAAGTGCGTCTTGCGCTGCATCGTGCGCTTGCGCTGCTGGCAGTCCGCGACCCACGCGCCGCGGTCCTTCAGCTTGCCCGCGGCCTTCCATTCCTTCGCCAGTTCGACGAACAGTTCGAGCGCCGCCTTCGCATCCGAGACGATGCCGAGATCCGGTCCGAACACGCGGCCGATCTGCGTCGGCTCGATATCCACGTGCACGAACTTACGGCCCTTGGTGTAAACCTCGACGCTGCCCGTGTGGCGATTCGCCCAGCGATTGCCGATGCCGAGCACGAAATCGGAGGCGAGCATCGTCGCGTTGCCGTAGCGGTGCGACGTCTGCAAGCCGACCATGCCGGCCATCAGCGGATGATCGTCGGGAATTGCGCCCCACGACATGAGCGTCGGAATGACCGGCACGCCGAGCGTTTCCGCGAACTGCACGAGCAGATCTTCCGCCGCCGCGTTCAGCACGCCGCCGCCCGAGACGATCAACGGCTTTTCGGCGTCGTTGAGCATCGTCAGCGCTTTTTCGATCTGCGCGCGCGTCGCTTTCGGCTTGTAGACCGGCAGCGGCTCGTACGTGTCGATGTCGAATTCGATTTCGGCGAGCTGCACGTCGATCGGCAAATCGACGAGCACCGGACCCGGACGGCCCGAGCGCATCAGATGGAAAGCCTGCTGGAACACGCGCGGCACGAGCGCCGGCTCGCGCACGGTGACAGCCCACTTCGTGACGGGCTTGGCGATCGATTCGATATCGACGGCCTGGAAATCTTCCTTGTACAAACGCGCGCGCGGCGCCTGGCCGGTGATCGCGAGAATCGGAATCGAATCGGCCTGGGCGGAGTAGAGGCCGGTGATCATGTCCGTGCCCGCCGGGCCCGACGTGCCGATGCACACGCCGATGTTGCCCGGCGCCGCGCGGGTATAACCTTCGGCCATGTGCGATGCGCCTTCGACGTGGCGCGCCAGCACGTGGCTGATGCCGCCCGACTTTTTCATCGCGGAGTAAAACGGGTTGATGGCCGCGCCCGGCACACCGAACGCGGTATCGATTCCTTCCTTTTCCAGCACGAGGACGGCTGCGTCGACGGCTCTCATTTTGGGCATGGTTGTCTCCTTCCTGGGGTCTCTATCCGAAATCGCTGTCTGCATTCAAGCAGGGTTCCGTTGCACTTTAAGTCTGTGAAAAAGGTTTGATAAGATCAGCGTCAGTCGCTTTTTTCCAAACAAAAAGTATCGAATGCCCGAGTGATGAGGCATTGGCGGGAGACGCAGATGGACCGCTTCAAGCAGATAGAAACGTTCGTGCGCGTGGCCGAGGCGGGCAGTCTCGCGGCGGCGGCGCTGGAAGAGGGCGTGTCGCCCGTGATTCTGGGACGGCGCATCGACGCGCTCGAAAAGCGCCTCGGCGTGAAGCTGATGTATCGCTCGACGCGACGGCTCGTCGTGAGCGAAGAGGGCGCGGCGTTCCTCGACCGCTGCAAGAACCTGCTCGCGGACTGGGATCAGGCTGAGAACGAACTGGCGGCGGGACGGCGCGCGGTGGGCGGGCATCTGATCGTGTCGGCGCCGGCGGCCTTCGGGCGCATGCACGTCGCGCCGCACGCGCCGCCGTTTCTGCGCGACAAACCGGAATTGCAGATGTCGTTCAATCTGACCGATCGCGTCGTCGATCTGGTGCGCGAGGGCTATGACCTGTCGATTCGCATCGGCGGCGCGGTCGATCCGAATTTCGTCGCGGTGAAGCTGGCGAGCAACCGGCGCGTCGTCTGCGGCACGCCCGCGTACTTCAAGAAGCACGGCCGGCCGAAAACGCTCGAAGACCTGCCGAATCACAATTGCCTCGCGTTCAATCTGCAGGGCGGGCAGAACCGCGGCTGGTATTTCCGCCGCAATGGCAAGGTCGTGACCGTGCGCGTGACCGGCAATCTCGACTGCAACGACGGCGAATTGCTGCATCGCTGGGCTTCGGAAGGGCTCGGGCTCGGCTGGCGCTCGACGTGGGAAATCCAGCGGCAACTGGAATCGGGCGAACTCGAAACCGTGCTCGACGACTTCGAACTTCCCGATTACGACATCCTCGCGGTCTATCCGCAGCAGCGCTACGTGCCTGCGCGCGTGCGCTACTTTATTGATTATCTTAAGGAAATCTACGCGCAACCCGGATATTGGAGCCGTCGGCTGACGCTTCCCGGCGAACCGCAGCGCGAGCACGCGCGCGGCCGCTAACTGCTTGAAAAGGCGTTCGAATTTGCATTTGCGCGAGCGCGCACGAAAAGCTATAATCTTTGGCTTCTCACTTGCCGCACCGGTCCGACGCCCGGGTGGCTTTCATCCAAAAGTCAGCACAAGGAGTGAATATGCGTCATTACGAAATCGTCTTTATCGTGCACCCCGATCAAAGCGAGCAGGTGCCCGCGATGATCGAGCGCTACAAGAGCACGATCACGTCGCACGGTGGTCAGATCCACCGCATCGAGGACTGGGGCCGTCGCCAACTGGCCTACATGATCGAGAAACTCGCGAAGGCTCACTACGTCTGCATGAACATCGAATGCGATCAGGCTACGCTCGAAGAGCTGGAGCACGCATTCAAGTTCAACGACGCCGTTCTGCGTCACCTTATCGTCAAGATGAAGAAGGCTGAAACCAGCCCGTCGCCGATGATGAAGGAAGTGCAGCGCGAAGAAGCCAAGAAGGCGGCCAGCCAGCCGTCCGAAGCGCAGGCTTAAGGCGAATCTTTCGCCACAGCCACCAAGGTTTAAGTGAACCGGCTGCAACTGACAGCGAGCGTCGTGGAACGCGAACCGGTGCGGTACACGCCCGCCGGCATCCCGATCGCAAGCTGCACCTTGCAACACGCGGCAGAAGTCGTCGAGGCGGGCATCGCCCGGAAAGTCGAACTGACTCTGCAGGCGGTCGCGGCCGGCGAAGCGAGCGGCAAACTGGAAAGCTGTCCGATGGGCGTCGAAACACGCTTCACGGGCTTTCTGGCGAAGAGAAGCCGTAACGCGCGAACCTTGGTGTTTCACATCACAGAATTGCAGGACATTGGAAAGGACTAATCATGCCCCGCCCGACTGGTAAGAAATTCGACAAGCGTCGTCAGCAACAAAACCCGCTCTTCAAGCGCAAGAAGTTCTGCCGTTTCACGGCAGCCGGTGTCGAGTACATCGACTACAAGGACACGGAAACGCTGAAGGACTTCATCGGCGAAAACGGCAAGATCACGCCGGCTCGTCTGACTGGCACGAAGGCGCACTATCAGCGCCAGCTCGACACGGCAATCAAGCGCGCGCGTTTCCTCGCGCTCCTGCCGTACACCGACCTGCACAAGGCCTAAATCAGACGACGCACTAAGGAAAGCCAAAAATGCAAATCATTCTTTTGGAAAAGGTCGTCAACCTGGGCAACCTCGGCGATATCGTCAAGGTCAAGGACGGCTACGCACGTAACTTCCTGATCCCCGGCAAGAAGGCACGCCGCGCGACCAAGGACGCCATCGCCGAATTCGAAGTTCGCCGCGCGGACCTCGAAAAGGTCGCCGCTGAAAAGCTGGCAGCCGCACAAGCTCAGGGCGAAAAGCTGAACGGCTTCACGGTTCAGATCGCCCAGAAGGCTGGCGTCGACGGCCGTCTGTTCGGTTCGGTCACGAATGCGGACATCGCTGACGCGCTGAAGAAGCAAGGCTTCGCGGAAGTGGAAAAGGCGCAAGTGCGTCTGCCGCAAGGCCCGATCAAGATGGTCGGCGACCATCCGGTTCAAGTGGCGCTGCACACGGACGTCCTCGTCGACGTCAACGTGTCGGTGCTCGGCGAGCACGCGTAAGTTTCAGGCGAGGCCTCGCGTCTCGCAACGCACGAAAGAAAGGCAGGAACCGTCGAGGTTCCTGCCTTTTTTATTTGTCTGAGCGTTGTTCCTACGCGCTGAATTCATCGATAATTCCACCCCATGAACGCACCGTCCAAAGACCCGCAACTCGACGCGCTGAAGGTCCCGCCGCACTCGATCGAAGCCGAGCAATCCGTGATCGGCGGCCTGCTGCTGGACAACGCCGCATGGGACCGCATCGCCGATGTGATGCATCAGGGCGATTTCTATCGCTACGACCATCGCATCATTTATGAGCATATCGGCAAGCTGATTGCTTCGACGCGTCCGGCCGACGTCATCACCGTCTACGAAGCGCTCACGATGGCCGGCAAGGCCGAGGAAGTGGGCGGGCTCGCGTATCTGAACGCGCTCGCGCAGAACACGCCGAGCGCGGCGAATATCCGCCGCTACGCGGAGATCGTGCGCGATCGTGCGGTGCTGCGCCGTCTGGTTTCCGTCGCCGATGAAATCTCCGCCGATGCGTTCAATCCGCAAGGCAAGGAAGTCCGCCAGATTCTCGACGAAGCCGAAGCGCGCGTGTTCTCGATCGCCGAAGAGGGCGCGCGCGGCACGCAGGGTTTTCTGGAGATCGGACCGCTCTTGACGCAAGTCGTCGAGCGCATCGACACGCTCTATCACACAGCCAATCCAAGCGATGTGACCGGCACGCCGACAGGCTTCGTCGACCTCGACCGCATGACGTCGGGCATGCACGGCGGCGAGCTGATCATCGTGGCGGGCCGCCCGTCGATGGGTAAGACGGCCTTTTCGATGAATATCGGCGAATACGTGGCCGTGGAATACGGCTTGCCCGTCGCCGTGTTCTCGATGGAAATGCCGGGCACGCAGCTCACCATGCGTATGCTCGGCTCGGTCGGCCGGCTGGACCAGCATCGCATGCGCACCGGGCGTCTCACCGACGAAGACTGGCCGAAGCTCACGCACGCCGTCCAGAAAATGAGCGAGGCGCAACTTTTCATCGACGAAACCGGCGGCCTGAATCCGATGGAACTGCGCTCGCGCGCGCGGCGTTTGTCGCGGCAGTGCGGCAAGCTCGGCCTCATCATCGTCGATTACTTGCAGCTCATGTCCGGCTCGGGCGGCGGCGAAAACCGCGCGACCGAAATCTCCGAGATATCGCGTTCGCTGAAGAGCCTCGCGAAGGAACTCGACGTGCCGGTCATCGCGCTGTCGCAGCTGAATCGCGGTCTCGAGCAGCGTCCGAACAAGCGGCCGATCATGTCGGACCTGCGCGAATCGGGCGCTATCGAACAGGACGCGGACGTGATCCTCTTCATCTATCGTGACGAAGTCTACAATCCCGACAGCCCCGACAAGGGCACGGCGGAAATCATCATCGGCAAGCAGCGTAACGGTCCGATCGGGCCGGTTCGCCTGACCTTCCACGGCCAATACACGAAGTTCGACAACTTCGCGGGCGCACAAAACTTCTACGGCGGCGAATAAGCCAGTTACCGTAACCGCTGTCAAGTCCGGGGCAATAGCGGCCGCGCGTCAGATGCGCGCGGTGCGTCGGGTAGTGCACACAGGTACAATATGTCAGTTTGATGTCTGACTCAGATTGACCCATTTATCGGGATTTTCATGTTCGGTCGTTTCATGCCCACCGAGGGCAAATTTTTCGAGATTTTCAACGCGCATGCGAAGTGCATGGTCGACGCGAGCCGCGAGCTCGAACTGCTGATCGACAACCTCGACGAAGCCGAGGTTCACAAGCAGAACGTGCAGGCGAACGAGAAGCGCGCCGACAAGCTCACGCACGAAACCATCGACCTGTTGCACAAGACGTTCATCACGCCGCTCGACCGCGACGAAATCCACAAGCTCATCACGACGATGGACGACATCCTCGACCTGATGGAGGACGTGGCCACCGCTATTTCCCTGTACGACGTGCGTTTCGTGACGTCGGAGGCGAGCCAGCTCGCGCATATCTGCACGAGCACGGTCACGCGCGTGCAGCAGGCCGTCGAATTGCTGGCGGACATGAAGCGCGCGAGCGAAATCCTGAAGATCTGCGAGGAAATCGACCGGCTCGAGTCGGACGCGGACCGCGTGTTGCGCTCGGCGATGTCGAAGCTCTTCCGCGAGGAAGACGACGTCAAGACGCTCATCAAGCTGAAGGCGATCTACGAACTGCTCGAGACGATTACCGACAAGTGCGAAGACGTCGCGAACATCATCGAAGGCATCGTGCTGGAAAACGCCTGATCATGCCGCCCGAGCCCGCGGCGCATCACGCAACGCGGGCAACGACGACACAATCCCGCGCCGTCTTCGAGCGCCGGTAAAAACAACACCAACCGATGCATTCGATTCAACTCGCCATCTGGGCAGTCGCCTTGCTCGTCATAGTCGCACTCGCGTTCGACTTCATGAACGGCTTTCACGACGCCGCCAACTCCATCGCCACGGTCGTTTCGACCGGCGTATTGAAGCCGCAGCAGGCGGTCGCCTTCGCCGCGGCGTTCAACGTCATCGCGTATTTCATCTTTCACCTCAAGGTCGCCGCAACCGTCGGAAAGGGCACGATCGATCCCGAAATCGTCGATCATTACGTCATTTTCGGCGCGCTCGTCGGCGCGATAGGCTGGAACATCGTCACCTGGATCTACGGCATTCCATCGAGTTCGTCGCACGCACTGATCGGCGGCCTCGTCGGCGCGGCGCTCGCCAAATCCGGCTGGGGGTCGCTCAACTGGGACGGGCTGCTCAAGACCGTCGCATTCATCTTCATCTCGCCGCTGCTCGGCTTTGTGCTCGGCTCGTTCTTCATGCTGCTCGTGTCGTGGCTGTATTTCCGCACGCCGCCTTCGAAGGTCGACCGGCGCTTCCGCCGCATGCAGCTCGTTTCGGCTGGCCTGTATTCGCTCGGCCATGGTGGCAACGATGCGCAAAAAACCATCGGCATCATCTGGATGTTGCTGATCGCGACCGGCTACGCCTCCGCAACCGCCGAAGCGCCGCCCGTCTGGGTAATCGGCCTGTGCTACCTGTCGATGGGTCTCGGCACGCTCTTCGGCGGCTGGCGCATCGTGCGGACCATGGGTCAGAAGATCACGAAGCTGAAGCCGGTCGGCGGATTCTGCGCGGAGACGGGCGGGGCGATCACGCTCTTCGTCGCGTCGTTCCTCGGCATTCCCGTATCGACGACCCATACGATCACCGGCGCGATCGTCGGCGTCGGCGCGACGCAGAAATTCAGCGCCGTGCGCTGGGGCGTCGCGGGCAATATCGTGTGGGCGTGGATTCTGACCATTCCCGCGTCCGCCGCGCTCGCGGCGGCCGGCTGGTGGATCGGCCACCGCTTCCTTTGATTCGTTCCGCCTGCGGGCTCTCATCGGGCCCGCAGCGCGTCAGATGATCGGCGACGACACTCCGTCCATCGGAATGATCGCGCCCGACACGTAACTCGCGCGGCGGCTCGCCAGAAAGAGCGCAACGTCGGCGATTTCCTCCGGCTTCGCATAGCGTCCGAGCGGCACTTTCGCCTGACTGTCGGCGAGCACCTGATCGCGCGTCACGCCTTGCCGCTTCGCCTCCAGATCGAGCGCTTCCTCGACGCGTTCCGTGAGCGTCGCGCCCGGATTGATCGCGTTGATGCGGATGCCGAGCTTCGCGTAGTGATGCGCGAGCCCGACGGTGTTGAGCATCAGCGCCGCATTGGCCGCGCCGCCTGCGATGTGGATGTCCGTCGCGATCTTGCCGCCCATTCCCACGATGTTGACGATCGCGCCAGGCTCGGCTTTCGGATCGTTACGCAGGCGCTCCGCCATGCGCTTGAGAACGACCTGCTGCGGATAGACATAGGAGAAGTATTTGGCGTCCATCGCCGCTCTGTAGGCCGCGGCGTCGAGCGTGTCCGGATCGTAGCGGCGCGCGGCGCCGGCGCTGTTGATAAGAATGTCGATCGGCCCGAGCGCGGTGCTCGCTTCTTCGACGACATCCTCGGCGCTGTGGGCCTCGTGCAGGTCGGCGCGCGCGAGATGCACGTGATACCCGTCGCTCGCGAGTTGCTCCCGGGCGCGGGCCAGATTCGCAGCGTCGCGCGAAACAATCGCGACCTTCGCGCCTTCGCTCGCGAACGCTCTGGCGCATGCAAATCCGATCCCCTTGCTGCCGCCCGTAATCAGGACAACCTTGCCCGCGAGTCCCAGGTCCATGGTGTTGCGCTCCGTCGACGAATGATCGGAACACGATAGCAGAGACGCGCAGCGCGCGTCAGTTCGTGCCGGTGGCGAAGCGGGCGATGGGATCGTCGTTCTGTGCGGGGCGGGGTGCGGCGAGCGAGCCGGTGGAGGCGCGCATCACGCGCACGGGCGGCTCGGCGGAATCGTAGGGATCGGCAGCGGCTTGTGCGGAGCGCGCCTGCTGACGCGCGGCGGTCGATGTCGGCGGCGGCGGTTCGAAGGCGTCGGCGGCGGCCTGAATCGGATCCGATGAAGCGTTGATCGTCGCGACGCCAGGCGTCGTAGCGCTAGCGGCGCGAGCCTGGCGTTGCGCCGCGTTGAGCGTCGAGGGCGGTGGCTCGAAAGCGTCGGCGGATGACGGAGCAGGCGCTTGCACGGGCGCAGGCGACGCGATGTAAGTCGGCGCATCGAACGGGGTAGGCGCGGTCTTCGGCGGCGCGACGCGGCGAATGCCGTCGAATCGTTTCGCCCAGTACGGGTTCGTCAGATAGTCGAGGCGCACCGTGCCGCCCGTCGATGGCGCATTCACGAAGCGCAGCTTGCCGACATAGATGCCCACGTGCGAATGCGGCCGTCCGGTCGTGTTGAAGAAGATCAGATCGCCCGGCGCGATCTCGTCCGGTTCGACCGATTCGCCGCGCGAGCTCATGTCGGCGGTCGTGCGCGGCAGATTCACGGACGCCGCGCGGTCGACGACATACCGCACGAGCCCGCTGCAATCGAAGCCCGCATCGGGCGTGTTGCCGCCCCAGCGATACGGCACGCCGACGAGCGACATCGCCTGAATGGAGATTTCCTCGCGCCCGACACTGTGATCGACGAACTTCGGAAAACCGGGCGGCGGACTATAAGTGCGGTTGGCGCTCGTGCTGGCCGCAGGCTTGCGTGCCGTCTGCTGCGGCGCGGATCCACACGCGGCGAGCATGACGGTAACAAGTAGCGGCAGGCAGATTCGACGCATTGCAAAAGGCGAGCGGCAACCCGCCAGGAAGGACAGTGTGCCGATACTAATCCGCCGCACGGCCGTGCGGCAAGATGTCTTGAGGATTTACATGAAGTCTGTGCCGTAAGTGTTGCAAGTGCGGAACGTTAGGACGAAAGGAAACGGCCCGGCAGGATCGCTCCGCCGGGCCGTTTCATCGCGTTGAAAGCCGCGCGCTTACAGAATGTCGGACGCGTAATCGGCGAGGCGCGAACGCTCGCCGCGCGCGAGGGTCACGTGACCGCTGTGCGTCCAGCCTTTGAAGCGATCGACGACATACGTGAGACCCGAACTGCCTTCGGTCAGGTACGGCGTGTCGATCTGCGCGATGTTGCCGAGGCACACGATCTTCGTGCCGGGGCCCGCGCGCGTGACGAGCGTTTTCATCTGCTTCGGCGTGAGATTCTGCGCCTCGTCGATGATCACGTACTTGTCGACGAACGTGCGTCCGCGCATGAAGTTCATGCTCTTCACCTTCAGACGCGAACGGATGAGCTCCTGCGTCGCGGCGCGGCCCCATTCGCCGGCGGCGTCATCGGTCTTCTGGAGGACTTCGAGGTTGTCGTCGAATGCGCCCATCCACGGCTGCATCTTCTCTTCCTCGGTGCCGGGCAGAAAGCCGATGTCCTCGCCGACCGGAACCGTCGCACGCGTCACGATGATCTCGTTGTAGCGCTTGTCGTCGAGCACTTGCGCAAGGCCCGCGGCGAGCGCCATCAGCGTCTTGCCGGTGCCGGCCTGACCCAGCAGCGTGACGAAATCGACTTCCGGGTTCATCAGCAGATTCAGCGCGAAGTTCTGCTCGCGGTTGCGCGCAGTGATGCCCCACACGTTGTTCTTGTGATGACCGTAGTCGCGCAGCGTCTGCAGGAGCGCGGTCTTGCCGTTGAGCTCGCGCACGACCGCATGGAACGACGGCTCGCCGTTCTGCGGCTCGAGATAGACGAACTCGTTGACGAGCATCGAAGGGCACAGCGGCCCGGTCACGCGGTAATACGTGGTGCCGGTCTTGGTGTCCTGCCAGCTCTCCATGCCCTTCGCGTGCTTGGTCCAGAAATCCTGCGGCAGTGCGCGCACGCCGGAGTAGAGCAGATCCTTGTCTTCGAGAACCTGATCGTTGAAGTAGTCTTCGGCAGGCAGACCGAGCGCGTGCGCCTTGATGCGCATGTTGATGTCTTTCGACACCAGCACGACCTGGCGATCCGGCCGCTCCTTCTGCAGCGCGCGCACGACGCCGAGAATCTGGTTGTCCGCCTTGCCGACGGGCAGGCCTTCGACCGGCTCGATGTCCGTGAGCGTCGTCTGGAAGTAGAGGCGGCCGAGCGCGTCGCGATTGCCTTGCGCAGCGAGCGGAAGCCCTTCGGCCATCTTGCTGGCGTTGCCCGCGTGCGCGACGAGCGCATCGAGCGTCCGGCTCACCTGACGCGCGTTGCGCGCCACTTCCGACATGCCCTTCTTGTGGTTGTCGAGTTCTTCCAACGTCATCATCGGCAGATAGACGTCGTGTTCCTCGAAGCGGAAGAGCGAACTCGGGTCGTGCATCAGCACGTTGGTGTCGAGCACGAAGAGCTTGCGTAATTCGGCTTCGGCAGCCGTGCCCTTGCGACGTTTGTTCTGCGCGCGCGTATCGCGCGCCGTGGCCGAGACAGGTGCTTCGGTCGCGACGGGCGTTTCGGCGCGCTCCGTGCGCGCTTCGACTGCATCCGGCGTGGCGCGGGCGCCGGGCGTCGGCTGCAGGAGCGCGGCGGTCTGCTTCGATTTTCGGGCGCGCGTAGGGACGGTGCCCGGTGCGGGCGGCGGCACGACGGCTTCGACGTGCGGCTCGGCCGGAATCTGGGTCAGCACTTCGTTCGCGATCGAGCGCAGCGTGTGCGCGGCATTCGTGGCGGGACGCTCGGCGGCGACGGTCTCGACCGCGCCATAGGCGTCGTCATCGCTCGCCGCGGCTTGTTTTTTCGACTGCTTCGAAGGCCGGGCTTTGGCCTTGTATTCTTCAGCCGGAAGGAGATGGCCGAGCTTGGCCGGGGCGGTAGGCAAAGGCATGATGTTCCCTCGAAAGGAATCGGGTCGTGTATCGTGCGCCGCCTGTCGCATCCTGCTCGTACGCCCTCGAAGCGATACGAATCCTGCAGTTTGCGCCCGGAGGCGCGCTTCGTTGTCGAAATCGCCGGTTCGCCTAAGTTTCGATCTGCTCCTTGGAGGTTGCGTGCAACACGCCGCGCCCGAGCCGATGAAGCGTGGCTTTCGTGCGACGCCAAATGAAAAAGCCGCCGTTCCGACTACCGGAACCAGCGGCTGACTTCAGCTTCAGAGCGCCTTTCCCTTGCCGGATCCACATAGCCCGGGTCCATGCCCACCGTACCCACAGGCACACGGCGGCTTGCACTGGAACGAAGGAAATGGGGAAGGCAGGCGCTCATTGCGAACCAATATAACGTGCCTCAAATCGCTTGTACAGCCTCGACGATCGCCTCTACGTGGCCCGGCACCTTGACACCGCGAAACTCGCGTCGCAGCACGCCGTTTGCGTCGACGAGGAAGGTCGAGCGCTCCACGCCGCGCACTTCCTTGCCATACATCTTCTTCATTTTGATGACATCGAAGAGCGTGCAGATCGCTTCGTCAGCGTCCGAAACCAGCGTGTAAGGCAGCTCGAGCTTCGCCTTGAAGTTGTCGTGCGATTTCACGCTGTCGCGCGAGATGCCGATCACTTCCGCGCCGGCCGCCTTGAACTGATCGTAGTGGTCGCGAAATTGCAGGCTTTCGGTGGTGCAGCCGGGCGTGTTGTCCTTCGGATAGAAGAAGAGCACGACCTTTCTGCCGCGCAAGGAGGACAGGGTGAACTCGCCACCCGTCGCGGGTGCGGTGAAGTCGGGAACGGGCTGGTCGACTGCAACTGACACGTAGGTTTCTCCGGTCGTTCTGGTTTATCGGTGAGAAAAGCGAGGCGGGGAGAAAGCGGCCACGCGCCGCTTCAGCCCGGCTGGACGATCAGTTCGCCCGCGCGGCCCGGAATCTCGCCCCACGTCACAGGGTACGTGGGCAGCGACGCGCGGTCCAGCGCCGCATGGTAATCGCCCATCGTGGCAAAGCTGTGTCCCTGCGCGCGCCAGCCGGCGAGCAGTTGCTCGAACACCGGCGCGAGCTTCTGGCCTTCGAGTTCGGCGTGCAGCGTGAACACCTGATCGTGCGGATTGTTCACCGTATGACGCAGCACGTGCGCCGCGACATTGCTTTCGTCGACGCCATCGACGCCGAGCACTTCGTCGAGCGTCGGCAGCGTGGTCGGCATCTGGATGTGATTCAGCGTGCGGCCGTCGAGCACGGGAATATACGGCGTGTGGCCGCGCCCGTCGGATGCGTAGCGCATGCCCCACGCGTCGATCTGCTCGAACGCGTAGCCGTTCATCTGCCAGCCGGCGGCGCCGTGCGTGACGGGCGGTCCGCCGAAAATCTCGATGAAGCGCGCGTGGCTCTGCTGCATCTGCGCGACGGTCCAGTCGCGATCACGCCCGCGCACGTTGTCCTGCCAGTAGACGTGATCCCACGTATGGATGCCGCATTCGAAGCCGGCCTCGTGGATCGCACGCATTTCCGACACCGCTTCGCGGCCGATATCCGGCCCCGGCAGCAGCACGCCGTACATGAGCGTCTTCACGCCGTAATGCTCGACCACCGACGTGCGCGACACCTTCTTCAGAAAGCCGGGCCGGAAGACCCGCCGCAGCGCCCAGCCGGTGTGATCCGGGCCGAGACTGAAGAGGAACGTCGCGCGGGCGCTGTACTTGTCGAGGAGCCGCCCGAGGTTCGGCACGCCTTCGCGCGTGCCGCGCAGCGTATCGACGTCGATTTTCAGAACGATGCGAGCCACGCGCGCGCCTTACGCCTGTTCCACCAGCTTGCGGGCCTCGCCCACGTGGCCGCGGTACGCTTCGAAGATCTTGCGCAGCGCGTCGTCCATCGACGCTTGCGGCGCCCAGCCGAGTTCCTGCATCGTGTTGTCGATCTTCGGCACGCGGTTCTGCACGTCCTGATAGCCGTTGCCGTAGTACGCGCCCGACGACGTCTCGACCAGTTGCACCTGCTTCGCGCTGTCCGAGTACTCGGGGAATTCGTTTGCGAGCGCGAGCATCTTGTTCGCGAGTTCGCGGACCGAGAAGTTGTTCGTCGGATTGCCGATGTTGTAGATCTTGCCCGACGCCACGCCGCCCTTGTTTTCGATGATCTTCATCAGCGCGCCGATGCCGTCGTCGATGTCGGTGAACGCGCGTTTTTGCGCGCCGCCGTCGACGAGACTGATGTTTTCGCCGCGCACGATATGCCCGAGGAACTGCGTCACGACGCGCGACGAACCTTCCTTCGGCGTGTAGATCGAGTCGAGGCCCGGGCCGATCCAGTTGAACGGACGGAAGAGGGTGAAGTTGAGACCCTCCATGCCATAGCCCCAGATCACGCGGTCCATGAGTTGCTTGGAGCACGCGTAGATCCAGCGCGGCTTGTTGATCGGGCCGTAGGAAAGCACGGAGTTTTCCGGATCGAACTGCTCGTCGGTGCACATGCCGTACACCTCGGACGTCGACGGAAACACCAGATGCTTGCCGTACTTCACGGCCGAACGCACGATCGGCAGATTCGCCTCGAAGTCGAGCTCGAACACGCGCAGCGGCTGCTTCACGTACGTGGCGGGCGTGGCGATCGCGACGAGCGGCAGGATCACGTCGCACTTCTTCACGTGATACTCGACCCACTCCTTGTTGATCGTGATGTCGCCCTCGAAGAAATGCATCCGCTCGTGATTCGCGAGGTCGCCCAGGCGATCGGTTTGCATGTCCATCCCGAAGACTTCCCAGTCGGTGGTTTCGAGGATGCGCTTGGACAGGTGATGGCCGATGAAGCCATTGACACCCAGGATCAGAACTTTTTTCATGAATGACGAGAGGATTGAATGATTCGGCCGAATTCGGAAGGATCGACGGTGCGTTCTTCGCCCGACGGTTGCGCGTCGGCGTTCAGGGGCCGGTGACGCAATTCGTGGATGGCGATGACGCGGCCATCGCCGCAGACGCCAAACAGCGCATTATCCGCCACGGTCAGGCCCGGGGGCAAACCCCGCAGCTCACGGAGTCTTTCGGGTGAAACGCCCGGCGCGCCCGTTTCGGGCACGAGCCGCGCCCGCGCGACGATGAAACGATCGGGGCCGATATCCGTGAACGCGCCCGGATACGGCGGTGCGACCGCGCGAATCAGGTTGTAGACACGCTGCGCCGGCTGCGACCAGTCGATGCGGCCGTCTTCCGGCTTGCGTCCGCCGTAATAGCTGCCCGCCGCGAGATCGTTCGGCAGATGCGGCGCTTCGCCGGCGAGCAAGGCGGGCAGCACGCGCCAGAGCGTCTGTTCGGCGGCAACGACGGTCTTGTCGAAGACTTGCGCTGCTGTGTCGTCGGGCAGGATGGGCACCGGCGTTTGCGCGAGGATCGCGCCTGCATCGGGTTTCGCGAGCATTTCATGCAGCGTCGCGCCGGCCTCGGTTTCGCCGTTGATGACGGCCCAGTTCGTCGGCACGCGGCCGCGATACTTGGGCAG
The DNA here is from genome assembly GCF_023630765.1 of Caballeronia sp. ATUFL_F2_KS9A. NCBI lineage: Bacteria > Pseudomonadati > Pseudomonadota > Betaproteobacteria > Burkholderiales > Burkholderiaceae > Caballeronia > Caballeronia sp. ATUFL_F2_KS9A. The sequence continues at coordinate 48,137 of NZ_JALQEK010000004.1, forward strand.
AAGCGAGCCGTGCATGTTGTACGCGCCGCGCTTTGCGAGCGAAAGCAGCGAGACGGGCAGCATGTGCCGGTAGTAGAACGAGAAGATGAAGTCCGGCGCGATTTTCTCCACCGCGCCGAAAAGCTCGGGCGACTTTGGATCGGCAGGCGTGATCGTGTCGATGCCGTGTTCCGCCGCGACCTGCGCGACGCTGCCGAACCAGATGTTCTCGCTTGCGCTGTCTTCGTGCGTGACGACGAGCGCAACATCGACGCCGCGCGCGAGCAGCACCTGCAGACAGCGCACGCCGACGTTGTGATACGCGAAGACGACTGCGCGCGGCTTCATCGGTCGTCTTCCTCGCGCGTGACGGCGACCACTTGCTGCACGGCGTCCTGCAACGGCTTGGCGGCGACCGATACGCCGTCGCGCTGTTCGAGAATCGTCTGCACGAGATAGCGCGGCCGCGCGCGCACCTGCTGATAGATGCGCCCGATGTACTCGCCGAGCAGCCCGAGCGCGAAGATGATGACGCCGAGCATGAAGAACGTGATGGCGAAGAGGGTGAACACACCCTGGACTTCCGCGCCGAACATGAAGCGGCGAATCAACAGCAGCAGGAACAGGCCCGCCGAGCCGACCGACAGAATCACGCCGATGAACGACAGCCATTGCAGCGGCACGACCGAAAAGCCGGTAACGAGATCGAAGTTCAGGCGGATGAGGCTATAGAGCGAATACTTCGACTCGCCCGCGAACCGCTCCTCGTGTGCGACATCGACTTCGATCGGGTTTTGCGCGAAGGTGTACGCGAGCGCCGGAATGAACGTGTTGATCTCGCCGCAGCGATTGATCGTATCGATGATATGGCGGCTGTACGCGCGCAGCATGCAGCCCTGGTCGGTCATCTTGATCTTCGTGATGCGCTCGCGCAGGCGGTTCATCGCGCGCGACGCCTTCTTGCGCCACAGGCTGTCCTGCCGCTGCTGGCGAATCGTGCCGACGTAATCGTAGCCCTCGCGCATCTTCGCGACGAGCTTGCCGATTTCCTCGGGCGGATTCTGCAGGTCGGCATCGAGCGTGACGACGATCTCGCCGCGCGACTGTTCGAAGCCCGCGAGGATCGCCATGTGCTGGCCGTAATTGCCGTTGAGCAGAATGACGCGCGTGGTGTCGGGCCGCACGTGGAACTGCTGCGCGAGCAGCGCGGCCGACTTGTCGCGGCTGCCGTCGTTGATGAAGATCACCTCGTACGACGTGCCGAGCGCATCGAGCGCCGGATAGAGGCGCTGGAAAAGCGCGGCGAGGCCGTCCGCTTCGTTGTACACCGGGATGATCACCGAAAGCTCGGGGGACGTCGCCGGAAAATCGAAATGACTCATGTTGCGCTGATTGTCCTTGATGGTCCGTGTTACCCGTTGTGTCCGAACTGCTCGCAGATTTCGTCGATGGACCGGACGACATGCGTCACGTCGTCGGCGGTCATGCCCGGGAAGAGCGGCAGCGTCACGTTCGACGCGCCGTAATGCTCCGAATGCGGGTACATGCCTTCCTTGTAGCCACGCGCGCGATACAGCGTGAACAAGTGCAGCGCCGGGTAATGCACGCCGCTTCCGACGTTGCGCTCCTTCAGTTGCGCCATGAATTCCGCGCGCGTGAGCTTGAGCCTTTCGAGCGGCAGCGCGATCTGGAACATGTGCCAGTTGTGGTCCGTGAAGTTCTCGACCGGCAGACCCACGCCGAGCTCGACCGCCGCGCCGCCTTTGAAGGCATCGAAATAGAGGCGCGCAAGTTCGCGGCGCTGCTGCGTGAGGCTCTCGACGCGCCTCAACGAGCCGAGGCCGACGCGCGCCGCCACGTCCGTCAGGTTGTACTTGCCGCCGAGCACGTCGCAATCCATGCCGTCGAAGCCCGTGCGCGTAATGCCTTGCAGACGGTACTTGCGCGCGAGTTCCGCTTCGTCCTCGTTATTCATTACGAGCGCGCCGCCTTCGATCGACGTCACATTCTTGTTCGCGTGGAAGCTGAACGACACGATGTCGCCGATCGCGCCTATGCGCTGGCCTTTCCACGTCGAACCGAACGCCTGCGCGGCGTCTTCGATCACGCGCAGCTGGTGGGCGCGCGCGATCTCGTAGAGCTTGTCCATGTCGACGGGCAGGCCGGCCAGATAGACGGGCATCAGCGCCTTGGTGCGCGGCGTGATTGCGCGTTCGAGCAGATTCAGGTCGATGTTGCGCGTGACCGGATCGATATCGACGAACACCGGCGTCGCGCCGACTTCGAGGATCACGTTCGCGGTCGACACCCAGGTCATCGGCGTGGTGATGACTTCGTCGCCGGGGCCGACGCCCGCGATGCGCAAGCCGATTTCCATCGTGCAGGTGCCCGAGTTGAAGGCGCGCACCGGGCGGCCGCCCACGTACGCCGACAACTCCGCCTCGAACTGCTGATTCTGCGGGCCAGTCGTGATCCAGCCCGAGCGCAGCACGTCGACGACGCCCTGAATGGTTTCTTCGTCGATATCGGGCTTCACGAAGGGCAGGAACGGCCGCGTTGTTTGAGTCATGGACTATGCGTTTAAAAAATGAATTGATCCGGCGGACGCTTCGGTCCGGCAACTAGCCGCGCGCGAGCACCACGACGCCGACCAGAATGATGCCGATGCCGATGAGCCGCTGCATCGACAGCACTTCGCCGAACAGGTACCACGCGGCGAACGCGTTGACGACATAGCCGAGCGAGAGCATCGGATAGGCGATCGACACGTCCACGCGCGACAGCCCGACGATCCACACGACGACGCTCAGCACATAACAGGCAAGCCCGCCGATGATCGGCCACTGCGTCGCGATCTTGATGCCGACCGGCAGAATGTTGGCGGGCGTCATGTCGAAATGGCCCACCGCGTTCACGCCGGCTTTGAGCAGGAGCTGGGCGCATGCGTTCAACGATACGCCGATGACGATGCAAATAAAGGAGATCGGGTTCATCGCGCGTTTTTCAAATGCGGAACAAGGATACTCGGTTCATCGCGAAATGCCGAACGATCGTGCAGCGCAGCATCGCGACCGGGAGGAAAACGCGCGCTCACGGCTGCGGTTTCTCCACGATCACGCGGCGCTCGTCGCGGGCGATCACCTGCATGGGCACGTGGCGTGCCATGAGCTCGTCGTAGCGTGCGGGCGGCATCAGCGCGAACGCGTAGCGCTCCGAATCCCACAGCCTGACCCATTCGTCGACGCTCGGCACCCATTTTTGCGGCTCGGTCTGTACGCCGAAGGTCAGCTCGTCGGCTTCGCCGACCATGATCATCGTGTGGCCGAGGTAGAAGGGCATCGTGTGGTCGAGCTTCGCGATCGAGTAAAACGGCGTGTCGGGCGGGAGCTTGGCCATCGCGGCCTTCACGGCCGGCACGAGCCGCACGCCGGAACTCTGCGTGCCGAAGACATCGTGACCGGAGCCCGCGATCGTGCCCAGCAGCAGCCAGGCCGCGCCTAGTCCCGTCGCGCCCGCGAGCACGCTGCGCCGGTTCAGCCAGAGCGCGAATATCGTCACGACGAAAGCGACGGCGAGGCCCGCGTACACCCAGATCTGGAACTCGCGATAAAGCGCGTTAGGCGTGTTGGCGCTGCCCGCGCGGCCGAGGAAAATCGCTCCGAAGGCCGCGGCGATCAGAAATACCGCATAGCCGATCAGATGCATGCGGTACTGCGATTTCGTCAGCGAGGGCAAATACAGCCCGATGACGAGCGCGAGCGCCGGCGCGATCGGCAGCACGTACGAAATGAGCTTCGAATGCGACGCGCTGAAGAACAGGAAAATGAACGCGGACCAGATCAGCAGCATCGTGACCGGCGCGAAGCCGTTGGGCTGGCGTGGCGTCTTCAAGCCGTGGCGCACGCTCTGAAAGGCGATCGACAGCCACGGCAGAAAACCCACGATCAGAACCGGCACGAAGTAATAGAACGCGCCGGGGCGGTTCTGCTCGGGCGTCAGATAGCGCTTGAATTGCTGGACGATGAAGAAGAAGTCGAAGAACTCCGGGTTCTTCATCTGCACGAGCGCGAACCACGGGCCGGTCACGATCAGGAACACGATCAGCCCACTGCCGATATAGAGCCGCTTCCAGAGCGCCCAGTCGCGCGACACGAGTGAATACAGAACGAGCACGGCGCCCGGCAGGATCAGGCCGACGAGACCCTTCGACAGCACCGCGGCGCCCATGCCGGCCCAGCAGAGCCACATCCAGAGACGCACTTCGCGGGTCGGCAGTCCGGGGCGCTGGGCGAGCAGGAGCGCGCAGAGGGTCAGCTCCATCCAGAACGACAGGCCCATGTCGAGCGCGTTGAAGTGGCCCATCAGGTTCCAGTACGGGCACGTCGCGAGGATGACCGCGGCGGCGAAGCCCGTCATCGCGTTGAATACGCGCGTGCCGGTATAGCCGACGAGCAGCACGCCCAGAAAGCCCGTGAGCGCCGTATAAAGGCGCGCCTGCCATTCGCCGATGCCGAACCACGCAAAGGTAAGGGCATTCGCCCAAGTTTGCAGGGGCGGCTTTTCGAAATACTTGTAGCCGTTGTAGCGCGGCGTGATCCAGTCGCCGGTCACGAACATCTCGCGCGCCATTTCGGCGTAACGGCCTTCGTCGCTGGGCACGAGATGACGATACCCGAGCGGCGCGAACCAGATGATCGCGAGTGCGAGTACCAGAAGAATGAGCGAAAGACGCGTGAGCGGTAGCCGGGTAGGCGTATCGTTCATGAAGTCGACCTGTCCGATGCCGCGATGCGCGGCGCTAATGAAACGAATTGAGCGATGAATGCGCGCCGCGCGAGGATGCAACTCGTGCATGCTCAGGCACGCATTGTCGATGCGAGTTCGCACGTTCGAGCGCGCGCTGCGCACTTGTCCGACGTCGAAACGCCCGGCGTAACGACGATGCCGGGCGGGAGTGTAGCGCACGGCCGACCGGCATCCGTCAAAATTGACGACTGGCAAGCGACGGCTGCTGCCGATATCGGACGGGCGGCGGGAGTCTGCCAACGCTTCCTTAGCGCCGCCTTAGCGATCCCCTCAGGCTTCGATCAGCAGTGCGGCGGCCACGCGCCGGCCTTCGGACATCAGTATGTTGTAGGTGCGGCAGGCCGCGCCGAAATCCATCGTTTCGACGCCGATGCGATGTTTCGCCAGTTGCGCGGTGAGGCGCGGATGCGGAAAGCGCAGCCGCGACCCGCTGCCGAAAATGACGACTTCCGGCGCGGCCTCGACGAGCGCATCGAAATCCTCGGGCTTGAGCGCATCGAACGACGACACCGGCCACGCCGCGACGGGCGTCTGCGGCATGACGATCACGCTGCCTTCGTGCCTTTCGAGATTGATCGCCACGAAACCGTCTCCGTAGCTCGTGATGGTATTGAGCGCGCTGGTGGAATCCTGGTGCAGTTTCAAAACAATGATCCGGCAAGGAAAAGGAGAGAGGCCCGGCGGGCGCGCGCAGCGCCGTTTGGGCCGGTTCCGGCGCATCCGATTGGTGCATTGCGGAACTGGGCCATAATCAGTAAATTATAACTTTTTGGCTGCCGGGCTCGCTCGTGCGCCACCCGTTGCGCTCGCGTGCCGCCACAAGCCGCCTTCGACACGCAATCCGGTCCGCATCGCCCATGCCTTACCTGGCGCGGCGTCTAAAATGCATCGTTCGGCGCTCGGGAAAAGCGGGCCGTCCGGGCGAGCCGCCATCGGCTTTCACCTCGGTATTTATTGCAACGCCCGTCCGCCGCGCGCGAGGCTGGCTGCCCCGAATTCCGAGCCGCACGCGACCCACATCACCAGAACCCGTCCGCATTCACATCAGACCCAGAGCGCCAGCCGTGAAACCGATTCTCAAATCCAACAAGCTGCAAAACGTCTGCTACGACATTCGCGGGCCCGTGCTCGAACACGCGAAGCGCCTCGAAGAAGAAGGCCATCGCATCATCAAGCTGAATATCGGCAATCTGGCGCCGTTCGGCTTCGAGGCGCCGGACGAGATCATTCAGGACATGATCCGCAATCTGCCGGGTTCGTCGGGCTATTCGGATTCGAAGGGCGTGTTCGCCGCGCGCAAGGCGATCATGCATTACACGCAGCAAAAGGGTGTGACGGGCGTCGAACTGGACGATATCTACATCGGCAATGGCGCGTCGGAACTGATCGTCATGGCGATGCAGGCGCTTCTCAACGACGGCGACGAAGTGCTCCTTCCGGCGCCGGACTATCCGCTATGGACGGCCGCGGTGAGCCTGTCGTCGGGCACGCCGCGCCACTACATGTGCGACGAGAGCAACGGCTGGATGCCCGATCTCGACGACATCCGCGCGAAAATCACGCCGAACACGAAGGCGCTCGTCGTCATCAACCCGAACAACCCCACAGGCGCGCTGTACTCCGACGAACTGCTGCGTGAACTGATCGCGATCGCGCGCGAGCACGGTCTCATCATTTTCGCGGACGAGGTCTACGACAAGATCGTCTACGACGGCAAGACGCACACGTCGATGGCCGCGCTCTCCGAAGACGTCGTCACGGTCACGTTCAACAGCCTTTCGAAAAGTTACCGCTCATGCGGGTATCGCGCGGGCTGGATGGCGATCTCCGGGCTGATCGAAGAGAACCGCCGCCGCGCGAAGGATTATCTCGAAGGCCTCGGCATTCTCGCGTCGATGCGCCTGTGCCCGAACGTACCCGGCCAGTATGCGATCCAGACGGCGCTCGGCGGCTATCAGAGCATCAACGACCTGATCGTCCCGAGCGGGCGCCTCTTCAAGCAGCGCGAACTCGCGTACGACATGCTCACGGCGATTCCGGGCGTCACGTGCGTGAAGCCGCAAGCCGCGCTCTACATGTTCCCGAAGCTCGATCCGAAGATGTATCCGATCCAGGACGACCAGCAGTTCATCACGGATCTGCTGCTCGAGGAGCGCGTGCTGCTCGTGCAAGGCACCGGCTTCAACTGGCCGACGCCGGATCACTTCCGCGTGGTTTTCCTGCCGAACGTCGACGATCTCGCGGATTCGATCAACCGCATCGCGCGCTTCCTCGACGGCTATCGCAAACGACATTCCGCTTAATCTCTCTTTTAAAGACTCGCGCTGCATGGAACCGATCAAAGTAGGACTCTTGGGCTTCGGCACGGTCGGCAGCGGCACCTTCACGGTGCTGCGCCGTAACCAGGAAGAAATCAAACGACGCGCGGGACGCGGCATCGAAATTTCGCGCGTCGCCGTGCGTACGACGGCGAAGGCCGAAGCGGCGAAGCAGGAAGGCATCGCGGTGACGGACGACTTCAACGCTGTCGTCGACGATCCTTCCATCGCCATCGTGTGCGAAATGATCGGCGGCACGGGCTTCGCGCGCGAACTGGTGCTGCGCGCGATCGCGAACGGCAAGCATGTCGTGACGGCCAACAAGGCGCTGCTCGCGGTGCACGGCACGGAAATTTTCGAGGCCGCGCGCGCGAAGGGCGTGATGGTCGCGTTCGAGGCCGCGGTGGCGGGCGGCATTCCGATCATCAAGGCGCTGCGCGAAGGGCTGACGGCGAACCGCATCGAGTACATCGCGGGCATCATCAACGGCACGACGAACTACATTCTTTCGGAAATGCGTGACCGCGGGCTCGACTTCGCGACCGCATTGAAGGCCGCGCAGGAACTGGGTTACGCCGAAGCCGATCCGACTTTCGACATCGAAGGCGTCGATGCCGCGCACAAGGTCACGATCATGAGCGCAATCGCGTTCGGCGTGCCGGTGCAGTTCGATCGCGCGTATGTGGAAGGCATCAGCAAGCTGGCCGCGATCGACATTCGCTACGCGGAAGATCTCGGCTATCGCATCAAGCTGCTCGGCATCGCGCGGCGCTCGGAGAAGGGCATCGAGCTGCGCACGCATCCGACGCTCGTTCCGGCCAAGCGCCTGCTCGCCAATGTGGAAGGCGCGATGAACGCGGTCGTCGTGCACGGCGACGCGGTCGGCACGACGCTCTACTACGGCAAGGGCGCGGGCGCGGAGCCGACGGCGTCCGCCGTGGTCGCCGATCTCGTCGACGTGACGCGCCTGCATACGGCCGATCCCGAGCATCGCGTGCCGCATCTGGCGTTCCAGCCGGACAGCCTGTCGAACACGCCAATCCTGCCGATCGACGAAGTGACGAGCGGCTACTACTTGCGCCTGCGCGTCGCGGACGTGACGGGCGTGCTCGCGAACATCACGCGCATTCTCGCGGACAAGGGCATCTCCATCGACGCGCTGCTGCAGAAGGAATCGGAAGAAGTCGACGGCGCGAACAAGGGCGAGACCGACATCATCCTCATCACGCACGAGACGCTCGAAAAGAACGTGAACGCGGCGATCGCGCAGATCGAGGCGCTGTCCACGGTCGTCTCGAAGGTGACGAAGCTGCGCATGGAAGCGCTCAACTAAAGGCAAGCACGATGAACTACATTTCGACGCGCGGCGCCGGCACCGACGAACGCCACACGTTCTCCGACATTCTGCTGGGCGGCCTCGCCAAAGACGGCGGCCTGTATCTGCCGACGGAGTATCCGAAAGTCAGCGCCGACGAACTCGCGCGCTGGCGCACGCTGTCGTACGCGGATCTCGCATTCGAAGTGCTGTCGAAGTTCAGCGACGACATTCCTGCCGACGACCTGCGCTCGCTTACGCGCAAGACGTACACCGCGCAGGTGTACAGCAACGTGCGCCACGAAGAGAGCGCGGTTCAGATCACGCCTTTGAAGACGCTCGGCGAGGAAAACGGCACGACGCTGTCGCTGCTGGAACTCTCGAACGGCCCGACGCTCGCCTTCAAGGACATGGCGATGCAACTGCTCGGCAATCTGTTCGAGTACGCACTGGCCAAGCACGGCGATGAATTGAACATCCTCGGTGCGACCTCGGGCGACACCGGCAGCGCCGCCGAATACGCGATGCGCGGCAAGACCGGCGTGCGCGTGTTCATGCTCTCGCCGCACAAGAAGATGAGCGCGTTCCAGACCGCGCAGATGTTCTCGCTGCAGGATCCGAACATCTTCAATCTGGCGGTCGAAGGCAACTTCGATAATTGCCAGGACATCGTCAAGGCCGTGTCGAACGATCACGCGTACAAGGCGAAGCACAAGATCGGCACGGTCAATTCGATCAACTGGGCGCGCGTCGTCGCGCAGGTCGTGTACTACTTCAAAGGCTATTTCGCCGCGACGAAGAGCAACGACGAACGCGTGTCGTTCACGGTGCCCTCGGGCAATTTCGGCAATGTGTGCGCGGGGCACATCGCGCGCATGATGGGCCTGCCGATCGATCAACTCGTCGTCGCGACCAACGAAAACGACGTGCTCGACGAGTTCTTCAAGACCGGCGTGTATCGCGTGCGCGGCGCGGCGGAGACGTATCACACGACGAGCCCGAGCATGGATATCTCGAAGGCGTCGAACTTCGAGCGTTTCGTGTACGACCTGCTCGGACGCGATCCGGCGCGCGTGCTGCAACTGTTCCGCGACGTCGAAGAGAAGGGCGGCTTCGACCTCGCGGTGAGCGGCGATTTCGCGCGCGTGAAGGAATTCGGATTCGTGTCGGGCAAGAGTGGCCACGACGACCGCGTGAAGACGATCCGCGACGTATTCGAGCGCTATCACACGATGATCGACACGCACACCGCCGACGGCGTGAAGGTCGCGCGCGAAAATCTGAAGCCCGGCGTGCCGATGATCGTCCTCGAAACCGCGCAGCCGATCAAATTCGGCGAGACGATCCGCGAGGCGCTCAATCGCGAGCCCGAGCGGCCGGCTGCGTTCGTCGGACTTGAAAAACTGCCACAAAGGTTCGATATCGTTCCTGCCGATGCTGGCGTCGTGAAGGCGTTCATCGCCGAGCGCACGTAACACGATCGTCATCGGGATGAACGGGGCGCGGCTGCACGGCCGCGCCCCGTTTTTCATGATGCGGCACGAAATCCGCCGCCGGAGCCAGCTTGGCAGAATCGCCGCTCGCGGGCAAAAGCCCGCCAAAAGCTGTTAAAATCTCAGGTTTTTCGTCGTACCCCATTCAAAAGGACGCGCCGTGCTGTCTACCGCCAATATCACCATGCAATTCGGGCCCAAGCCCCTCTTCGAGAACATCTCGGTCAAGTTCGGCGAAGGCAACCGCTATGGCTTGATCGGCGCCAACGGCTGCGGCAAGTCGACCTTCATGAAGATCCTGGGCGGCGATCTCGAGCCGTCCTCGGGCAACGTCATGCTGGAGCCGAACGTGCGTCTCGGTAAATTGCGCCAGGACCAGTTCGCGTACGAAGACATGCGCGTACTCGACGTCGTCATGATGGGTCACACCGAAATGTGGGCCGCGATGACCGAGCGCGACGCGATCTACGCCAACCCCGACGCCACCGACGACGACTACATGCGCGCCGCCGACCTCGAAGCCAAGTTCGCCGAATACGACGGCTACACGGCCGAAGCGCGCGCGGGCGAACTGCTGCTCGGCATCGGCATCAACATCAACGATCACAATGGCCCGATGAGCAACGTCGCGCCGGGCTGGAAGCTGCGAGTGCTGCTCGCGCAGGCGCTGTTCTCGAAGCCCGACGTGCTGCTGCTCGACGAGCCGACCAACAACCTCGACATCAACTCGATCCGTTGGCTGGAAGACGTGCTGAACCAGTACAACTCGACGATGATCATCATCTCCCACGATCGGCACTTTCTGAACCAGGTCTGCACGCACATGGCGGACATGGACTACGGCACGCTGAAGGTCTGGCCGGGCAATTACGACGACTACATGCTGGCGTCGACGCAGGCGCGCGAGCGTCAGCAGGCCGCGAACCAGAAGGCGAAGGAGCGCGTGGCCGACCTGCAGGACTTCGTGCGCCGCTTCTCGGCGAACAAGTCGAAGGCGCGTCAGGCGACCAGCCGTCTGAAGATGATCGACAAGATCAAGATCGAGGAATTCAAGCCGTCGTCGCGTCAGAATCCGTTCATCCGCTTCGAGTACGAGAAGAAGCTGCACAACATCGCGGTGGTCGCGGAGGAAATCACGAAGAAGTACGACCGCACGATCTTCCAGAACTTTTCGCTCTCGGTGCAGCCGGGCGAGCGTATCGCGATCATCGGCGAGAACGGCGCGGGTAAGACCACGCTGCTCAAGTCGCTCAAGGGCGCGCTCGAACTCGATCACGGCACGGTGAAGTGGGCGGAAAACGCCAACGTCGGCTATATGCCGCAGGACACGTACGAAGAGTTTCCGAAGGACGAGACGCTGACCGAGTGGATCGACCAGTATCGCAAGGAGGGCGACGACGAGCAGATGATGCGCGGCACGCTCGGCCGTCTGCTCTTCAACGCGGACGATATCAAGAAGAACGTGAAGGTGCTGTCGGGCGGCGAAAAGGGCCGCATGATCTGGGGCAAGCTGATGCTCGGCCGCCACAACGTTCTGCTGATGGACGAGCCGACCAACCACATGGACATGGAGTCGATCGAGTCGCTGCAGATCGCGCTGGAGAAGTTCGAAGGCACGCTGATCTTCGTGTCGCACGACCGCGAGTTCGTGAGCGGGCTGGCGAATCGCATCATCGAAGTGAAGACGGATGGCACGCTGCGCGACTTCGGCGGGAATTACGAAGATTTTCTGGCGAGCCAGGGGATTCAGTAATCACCGGCTTCGCGCTCGCGCTGAAACAAGCGGCCCGCCTCGAAAGAGCGGGCCGTTTTTACATTCCGGTCAAAGCCTGTCGTTGCGAAACCGCATCGCCGTTCCTTCGCGCGTAATGCGCTCCCAGATCGCGCGTTTTTCGTCGTCGTTCAGAAACACCCAGTTGGACACTTCGCCGGCCGTGCGGCCGCAGCCTTTGCAGACGTCGTCGAAGAGCGTGGAGCACACGCCGATGCAGGGGCTATCAGGCAGATCGTGAAGATTCGAAGACATTGGGCTAGCTCGTGACCGCATCGGCGCCGAACAAAAGAGGGCGGCAACGCGGCATTCAAAATCGTAAAAAAACTCAACGCGCGATACTGTAGCCTATCCGCGCGATCCAGTGATGCCGCTGGTTGTAATCGAGGATGTCCTCGCCGTACCCGTTGAAGTAGCTCACGAACAGATAGCCGCCCCACGCGCTGCCGATCAGCTTCGCGAGCGGATAGGTCAACTGCGATTCCACGCTGCCGTACCAGTGCTTCGAGCCTTTGCGTAATGTCGTCGCGAGTTGCCAGCCGTCCGGGCTGCCGTATTTCACGAGGAAATCGACGTAGCCGCGATAATCCGCGATGTCCTCGTTGCCCGCCTTCGACAGGTAGTAATAGAACTTCGGCGAGAGCGTCAGGTGATTGCCGTTCAGATCGCCGATATCCCATGTCGGGCGCACGAACGCGATGTTGATCGAGCGCGATTCGTCGCCGCTCTTGCCGTTCGATTCATGCCCGATGCCCGCCGCGACGCCCATGCGCGTGAAGAGCGCGCTTTTCCAGCCAGTGTCCTCCACGTAATAGAACAGTTGCGGCTGAAAGCTGATGTCGCGAAACGGCACCGATTCGGCCGAGAGATTCCATATGGCCGTCTGCGTGTAGCCGAAATAGAGGTTGTCGAGGAAGCCGCGCGAGCGGGGATCGTCAGGCAGATGCAGGCGATATTTGAAGCTGAACTGGAATTTCGCGAGATTGTCGCCGTTTTTGCCATCCGCGAAATAGATCGGCTCGAACGTCGAGAAGCGGCCCGAGAGCAACGTGTCCGTGCTGGACGCCGGTTGGACGGCGGTATTCGCCGCGGCCGCCGCGACGGCGAGTTGGCCGGGCGTCGTCGCTTGCGACTCGGCCTTCTCCGCGGCGGCGACCTCGGTCTGCGTATCGCTGCGATTGAGCGTGACGAGCATCGGCGAAGCATCGAAGCCGACCGGATCGATCTTCACCGTGCCGCGCGCCGAATCGGGCCACGGCGCCGAAAAACGCACGCGGCGATACTGGCCGGGCGCAAGGCGCAGACGGTCCGGCACTGTCGGATCGCGCTCGAGCGTGAGCGGCGCCGGCGGCAAATCGCCATTGGTCAGATTCACGGTCAGTTGCTTCGGGACATCGACGGTCAGGGGTTTCGCGTCATCGTCGGTATAGAGGAGCGTCAGTTCGAGCGGTTGCGAGGCGGCGGCTTCGCGCGCGGGTTGCAGCACCGCGACGGTCGCGTGCGTAGCGCCGCTTGTGCAAAGGCCGGCAAGAAGAAGCGCGAACATGCGTGCGCGGCCGGCAGAGCGGCGGGAATTTTTCAGCGAAATCGATCGTGGGCCGTGGGCCATGTAGTTCGTGTCCTGTTGGAGCGGGGCGGGCATCAGGACAGTCTGACAGCGCGAGCCGCGCCGCGATCCCGACATTCCAGACGAAATGGCATCGAAACCGGTGCGTCAGGCCGAAAACACCGCCTGCCAGAGCATCGCGCCGTTCAGCGCGACGATCACGCCCGCGCACATCCACGCCAGCGCCAGCGGCACGCGCGCGACGCGCCAGCGGCCCATCAGCGCGGCATCGGAGGCGAAGCGCACGAGTGGAATCACGGCGAGCGGCAATTGCAGGCTCAAGACGACTTGCGTCGCGACGAGGAGCGCGTTCGAACCATGCTGGCCGAAACTTCCGACCGCGACGAGCGCCGGACCGATCGCGAGCCCGCGCGTCAGGAGCGCCCGCGCCCAGCGCGCCATCTTGAGGCGCAGGAAGCCTTCCATCACCGCCTGGCCGGCGAGCGTGCCCGTGACCGTCGCGTTCAGGCCGCACGCGAGCAGCGCGGCGGCGAACACGACGCCCGCCCAATGACTGCCGACGAGCGGCGCAATGAGACGGTGGGCGTCGGCGAGATCGTTCACACCGGTGTGGCCGTTCGCGTGGAAGACGGCGGCCGCGACGATCAGTAACGACGCGTTGACGATGAACGCAAGCCCGAGCGAGCCGAACGTATCGATGTTCACGCCACGAAGCGCGCGCCCGATGGTCGCGTCGTCGCGCGCGCTCGCGTGCTCCTTGACGAGCGCGGAGTGCAGGTAAAGGTTGTGCGGCATCACGGTCGCGCCGAGCACGCCGGCGGCGAGCCAGAGCATGCCGGCATCGCGGACGAGTTCGCGCGACGGCGCGAGCCCGCGCAGCGCATCGCCCCAGACCGGATGCGCCAGCGCGAGTTCGATGACGAAGCACAAACTCACGAGAAAGATGAGCGTCGATACCGCCCGCTGCAGGGTCCGCTTGCCGCGGTTTTGCAGCGCGAGCATCGCGAAGGTTCCGACCGCCGAAACCAGCACGCCGGCCGTGAGCGAGAGGCCGAAGAGCATTTGCAGCGCAACCGCGCTGCCGACGACTTCCGCGACGTCGCACGCGATGATCGCGATTTCGCACGCGATCCACAGAACGAGCGTCGTACGGCGGCTGTAGCGTTCGCGGCACAGTTGCGCGAGGTCGCGCCCGGTCACGACGCCCACGCGCGACGCGACCCATTGCAGCAGCATCCCCATCAGGCTCGCGAGCAGGACGACGAAAAGCAGCGAGTAACCGTAGCGCGCGCCGCTCGCGAGCGCCGTCGCCCAGTTGCCGGGATCCATGTAGCCGACAGCGACGAGCGCGCCCGCGCCGGCGAACGAATACCAGTGTCTGCGCGGACGCGGCGCGCGCTCCCGATCTTCACGGGTCGCCACGGGCGACTGCGCGTCGGATTTCGCGGCTGACGGCCGGGCGAGCGCGGAGGGATTGGTATTCATGCGGGAGGCGGCCTCGAATAGCGTTGCAACGGTGCGCGTTGCCGGTTCAGAAGACGCCGCTTTTCGCGGCGCACGTCGAATTGGCTCGCAACAACTGTTCCGCTGGCTATTCGTCAGGCTTGCCCCGTGTCGGCCGCGCTCGTGCGAGTCAACGAAACGACGAAGAAACGACTCGCAAAACGGCGGGCGCAAGGGGACGCAGGCGACCGACCACGAATAATGACATTGCATCGGGCTTACGCCTGCGTGTCACTTTGACGAGTGTGGGTTTATCACGTGCCGCGGCAGCGGATTAGGGGCTAAAATGCGCGCTCTTTCCGGCTGTCGGCGCGCGGCGCTAAGCCGGGCAGAGCCCCGCGCGGCAAGACCGTCGCCGCGTGACGCAAGGGCGTGTACATTTTGCGCGACAAGCGGCGGATTATTTTTTGTCGCGTCCGCGTTTAATGGTAGTTTTCGGGGTTTTAGGGGAGTCGCGGGTCGCTCGGCGATGCGAAAATGCGCCGGGTCCGGGCGGCACGACGTCGTGACAAGTCGGAACAAGGGAGAATCGAAATGAACGAGAAACTGGCGAGCCGCACGGCCAAGCTGGCGGGCGCCCTGGCATGCGCCGCGATGTTGACTCCGCTCGCGGCCTTCGCGAAAGACACGCAGTTGAACGTGTACAACTGGTCGGACTATATCGCGAAGGACACGATTCCCAACTTCACCAAGCAGACCGGCATCAAGGTGAAGTACGACAACTACGACAGCGACGACACCCTGCAGGCCAAGCTCCTGACCGGCCGTTCCGGCTATGACATCGTCGTGCCGACCAGCAATTACGCCGGCAAGCAGATCGCCGCGAACATCTTCGCGCCGCTCGACAAGTCGAAGCTGCCGAACCTCAAATATCTCGATCCCGACCTGATGAAGCTCGTCGAGGGCGCGGATCCGGGCAATAAATACACGGTGCCCTGGGCGTACGGCACGACGGGCCTCGGCTACAACGTCGACAAGGCGAAGCAGATCCTCGGCGCGAACGCCGAACTGAACAACTGGGACATCCTTTTCAAGCCCGAGAACATCTCGAAGCTGAAGGCGTGCGGCGTCTCGGTGCTCGACGCGCCGGACCAGATGTTCGCGGCCGCGCTGCATTACATCGGCAAGGATCCGATGAGCACGAACCCGGCCGATTATCGCGAAGCGCTCGCGATGATGAAGAAAATCCGTCCGTACATCACGCAGTTCAACTCGTCGGGCTACATCAACGACATGGTCGGCGGCGATATCTGCTTCACCTACGGCTGGTCGGGCGACGTCGTGATCGCGAAGCATCGCGCCGTCGATGCGAAGAAGCCGTTCAAGATCGAGTACTACATTCCGAAGGGCGGCGCGCCCGTGTGGTTCGACGTGATGGCGATTCCGAAGGACGCCAAGAACAAGGACGCGGCGCACGAGTGGATCAACTACATCGAGACGCCGCAGGTTCACGCCGCGATCACCAACGCCGTGTACTACCCGAGCGCAAATCTCGAAGCGCGCAAGTACGTGGATAAGGACGTCGCGAACGATCCGGCCGTGTATCCGCCGCAGGATGTCATCAAGACGCTGTTCCTGCTGAAGCCGCTGCCGCCGGAAATCCAGCGCCTGCAGACGCGGCTCTGGACGGAATTCAAGTCCGGCCGATGAATCCGATAAGCCGGTTATTCTTTTGAAACGACGAAGCCCCTGGACCTCCGGGGGCTTTGTTCGTGATCGCATCGCGTGGCGGGGCGAGTCACGAAAGACGCATGGAAGCAAGGAGTCGAACAGGCAATCATGAGTGAGCAGTCGAGCGCGTTGAAGGCAGCGCCTAATTCCGGCCGGCGCGAGCCGGGCAGTTTCCCATCGGTCTCGAGCACGGACGACAGCTTCGTGCAGATCGTCGATGTCGTGAAGAAGTTCGGCGAGACGACGGCCGTGCGGGGCGTCAACCTGTCGGTGAAGAAGGGCGAGCTGTTCGCGCTGCTGGGCAGCTCGGGCTGCGGCAAGTCGACTCTTTTGCGCATGCTCGCCGGACTCGAATCGGTGACCGAAGGGCAGATTCTGATCGACGGGGAAGACCTCGCCAAGATGCCGCCGTACAACCGGCCGGTCAACATGATGTTCCAGTCCTACGCGCTCTTTCCGCACATGAGCGTGGAATCGAACGTCGCGTTCGGGCTGAAGCAGGAAGGCGTAAAGGGCGGCGAGCTGAAGGACCGCGTCCACAACGCGCTCGAACTCGTGCAGATGGCGAAGTTCGCCAAGCGCAAGCCGCACCAGTTGTCGGGTGGTCAGCAGCAGCGCGTCGCGCTCGCGCGCAGCCTCGTCAAGCGACCTAAGCTGCTTCTGCTCGACGAGCCGATGTCCGCGCTCGACAAACAGATTCGCCAGCGCACGCAGATCGAGCTCGTCAATATTCTCGATACGGTGAGCGTCACCTGCATCATGGTGACGCACGATCAGGAAGAAGCGATGACGATGGCCAATCGCATCGCCGTGATGAGCGAAGGGCAGATCGTGCAGCTCGGCACGCCGCACGAAGTCTATGAGTATCCGAATAGCCGCTTCTCCGCGCAGTTCATCGGCTCGACCAATCTCTTCGACGGCAATGTCATCGAGGACGAGCCGGATCACATCTTCGTCGAATCGCCGGACCTTCCGGTGCGGCTCTATGTGAGCCACGGCATCACCGGGCCGCTCGGCATGCCGGTGACGATATCCGTGCGTCCCGAACGCATCGCGCTCACGCGCAAGCCGCCCGAAGGCACCTACAACTGGGGCCGCGGCAAGGTGACGAACATCGCGTACATGGGCGGCTACACGCTCTATCACGTGACGCTCGATTCCGGCAAGGTCGTGGTCGCGAACCTGTCGAGCCTCGCGATCGGCGAGATCGATTCGCCCACGTTCGACGACGAAGTCTACGTGCGCTGGAGCGCGTCGGCGGGCGTGGTGCTGACCGCATGATGACGAACTGGCTCAAGCGCATCGGCGTTTCCGGACGCACGCTCGTCATCGGCGGTCCTTATCTGTGGCTCCTGCTGCTGTTCTTCGTGCCGTTCCTGCTCGTCGTGAAGATCAGCTTCGCGGACAGCCAGCTCGGCATTCCGCCGTACACGGATCTCGTGACGATGGAAGAGGGCGTGATGCATATCGCGCTCGACTTCGCGCACTACGCGTTCCTCGTCAAGGACAGCCTGTACTTCGCGACCTACATGAACTCGCTGCTGGTCGCGGCGGTATCGACGGTGCTGTGCCTCCTGATCGGCTATCCGATGGCGTATTACATCGCCCGTTCGAATCCGGCCACGCGCAACATCCTGATGATGGCCGTGATGCTGCCGTTCTGGACGTCGTTCCTCATTCGCGTGTACGCGTGGATCGGCATTCTGAAGAACAACGGCCTGCTCAATAACTTCCTGATTTCGATCGGCCTGCTGCATTCGCCGATCGAGCTGTATCACACGAACATCGCGGTATATATCGGCATGGTGTATTCGTATTTGCCGTTTCTCGTGATGCCGCTTTACGCGCATCTCGTGAAGATGGATCTGACTTTGCTCGAAGCGGCCTACGATCTCGGCGCGAAGCCGTGGAAGGCGTTCGTGCAGATCACGTTGCCGCTGTCGAAGAACGGCATCATCGCGGGCTGCCTGCTCGTGTTCATTCCGGCGGTGGGCGAGTACGTGATTCCCGAACTGCTCGGCGGCGCGGACACGCTGATGATCGGCCGCGTCATGTGGAACGAGTTCTTCAACAACGCCGACTGGCCGATGGCTTCCGCCGTCACTTGCGCGATGGTCCTCTTGCTGCTCGTGCCGATGGCGCTTTTCCAGCACTTCCAGGCGAAGCAACTGGAGGAAAAGCGATGATCAAGGTCAGCCGTCCGTTGCAAATCACCGCGCTCGGACTCGGGTTCGCGTTCCTCTATATACCGATCCTGAGTCTCATCGTCTATTCGTTCAACGATTCGCCGCTCGTCACCGTCTGGACCGAGCCGTCGCTCAAGTGGTATCGCGCGCTCGTCACCGACGACGAACTGATCAACGCGGCGTGGCTGTCGTTGCGCATCGCGTTTTTCACGGCGTGCGCGTCGGTCGTCATCGGCACGTGGGCGGGCTTCGTGCTCGCGCGCATGGGGCGCTTCAAGGGCTTCACGCTCTACGCGGGCATGATCAACGCGCCGCTCGTGATTCCCGAAGTCATTCAGGGCATTTCGCTGCTGCTGTTGTTCGTCGAAATGGCGAAGCTCATCGGATGGCCGGATCGCGGATTCTTCACGATCTGGATCGGACACGTCATGTTGTGCATCTCATATGTGGCGATCATCGTGGAATCGCGGGTGCGGGAGCTGAATCCTTCGCTGGAGGAGGCCGCGCTCGATCTCGGCGCGACGCCGCTGCGCGTGTTCTTCTCGATCACGCTGCCGCTGATCTCGCAGGCGCTCGTCGCCGGTTGGCTGCTGTCGTTCACGCTTTCGATCGACGATCTCGTGCTGTCGGCGTTCCTGTCCGGTCCCGGTTCGACGACATTGCCGCTCGTCGTGTTCTCGCGCGTGCGTCTTGGCTTGAATCCGGAGATGAACGCGCTCGCGACTTTGTTCATCGCGCTCGTGACGGTCGGCGTGATCGCGGCGAACGTCTTCATGCTGCGCAGCGAACGGAGAAAGCTCGCAACGGTGATGTGACGTCAAGTGGCCGGACGCAAAAAGCGCGTCCGGCACGACGCTGTAAACGCCGAAGGGCCATCGCGATGTTCAGTCGCGATGGCCCTTCTTGCATCAAGACGCGCCGCTTACTTCGCTGCTGCGTCCTTCAGAACGACGCGCGTCGGACCGCCGATGCTATTCATGAGCAGGTCTCCGTTGGACATGTACTGGATGATGGCGTAAGCGCCGTTGCCCAGATTGCTCTGCCCGAACGACACGCGATGCACGGTCTTGCCGGTGTTCCAGTCCATGCCGGTGATTTCCCAACCCGTCTTCGGATAGTAGCCGTTCACGAACACCATGTTCGACGCCGAACTCGTGCTCGGCACCATGCTGATGGAAACGACGTCGTCACGCGTCCAGACCGAGCGCCATGCGTGCTTCTTCGGATCCCATTCGAGACGCTCGGCACCCGAGGCCGGCTTGTTGACCGGACCGAGCGACAGCACGTCGACGAGCTTGTCCGGATGGCCCTTCTCGGCAACGTTGTTGACGACGAACGCGCCGTAGCCGTTCACGACCACCGACTGTTCGCTCTGGACGAACTTCGGCGGATGCTTGAGTCCGGCCGTGATGCCGATCTGACCGGCGATGCGCGGCGACTTCGTACCCGGAATCTGCTTCCAGCCCGCGGGCATCTGGTCGCGCCAGAACGCGACGAGGTGCATGCGGTTCGCGCCGTCCGTGATGACCACGAGCTTGTCCTGGTCGTCGCCGAAGCCCATGAGCGTGGGCGTGGAGCCGGTGCCGTCGCCGAACTTGACTGCGGGCGGCTGATCGCCGTGCTCGTATTCGGCCTTCCATGCGCCGTCTGCTTCGTCTTCCGAGAGCTTCGTGCCGGTCCAAACGACCTTATGCATCACGCGATTCGACGCAATGTAGATCCCGCCTTTCTGATCGATCGCGAACGAGTTGCTCACGAATTCGCCCGGCGCAAAGCGGATCGTCTGCGGCTGGCCTTCGAGCGAACGGTCGAACACGCTGATCGACACGTTCGATGCCACGACGAACTTGCCGTCGTACGTGACACCCGTGCCGACGAGATGCGCCTTGCCGACGATCGGTTTCATGTCGATCGTCTTGATGACCTTGATGCCGGCGGCCGGATTCTTTTCGTCCACGAGACCGAACATGCTGATGTTGCCGTCCGAATCGTTGTAGTAGACATGATTATCCTTGTCCACCACCGAGTACACGCCGTTGACGACGCGCGTCCAGTCGAGGCCGTAGGTCTTGAACACTGCGTCTTCGGCCTGCTTGATGTTCGTGTAGCGCTCGCCGAGCACCTTGTCGTGCAGCGCGGCCGGAATGACCTTGTTGCCGGGCGACGGGGCGCGTGCGACTTCCTTGAAGCCGCCGTTCGACACGTCGATATACGTCACGCCTTCGCTGGACACGCCCCACATGTAGTTCGGCGACGTCGACGCGAGCGTCATGATGTTCACCGGACCGGCGACGACGCGCGGCGCCTTGCTGATATCGACGTTGAAGAAGCCGGGCTTGACCGCATACGGAAACGCATCGCTCTGCGACGAATCGAAGTGCGTGATCGAATATTTCTCGGCGGCGAGGAACGGGTTGCGCGGCGGCTGCTTCGCTTCCAGCGCGTGCGCGGTGCCCGCAGCGAACAGCAGCGCGGTTATCGTGCTGACAGAGGTTTTTTTCATGCGTTGCTCCTTCTTCGGGTTGAATTCATATCGCGATGCGGGCAGGCATCAGAACGCCAGCGTCGCGCTTGCCATGAAACTGTTGGTGCTCTTGAGCCGGTTCGTGCTCGCGATGCTCGGCACCCAGCGCAAGCTCGCCGAAACGGGATGTTTGCCGCCCACCTTGGTGTCGTAAGTGACGATGGGACCGAGCGAGAAGTCATGTCCGACGAAGCCGTCGAGCCGATCGGCGACTGGGCCGGAGTCCTTGCCGAGCTGCTGAACGGTGCCCATCACGAGGCCTGCGCCGACGCCATTGGCGAATTTCTTCAGGCCCATTAGATCGAGCGTGAAGAGCGGGGCGTTTTGATATTCGGTGGCTTGATTGCGCGTGTAGAACTGCAGTCCCGCGACGGCGTCGAATTCCAGGCCGTACTGCGGAACGAGCTTCGTGTACGCCACTTGAGGCACGAAGGTCCAGTTGTTCAGGCTCGTGTTGGCGAGCGCGTTCGGGTCGTAACGGCCGGTCGGCGCCCAGACGTTGAAGCTGAGCGCGATGTGATCGGTGCGCGAGAAGTGGTATCCCGCGACGATCGGCGTGAAGTAGAGGTCAAACAAGTTCGCGGCGCTGTCGCTGCGCGCGCCGTTCAGGCGTCCGACGGACGCGCCTGCTTTCACGTCGGTCCAGACGTAGGGCAGCGTGATGGCGGACGCGAAACTCCATCCGCCCGTGCTGCCCCACGAGCGCATCAGGGTAGCGAGCGTGAAGTCGATCTTCGCGTCGACGCCGGCAGTCGCCGTGCCGGCGATCGGCACGGAGCGGTTCGCGCCGATCGAGCCGTCGAGATAGATGTTCTCGAAGTTCACGATGGTCATCGGCTCGGGCGGCACGATGCCCGCGCTCGGGCCGACGCTCATGCCCGCGACAGGCCGGCCGAGCGCGCTTTCGGTTGCATGAGCAACGGGAATGCAGGCCGATGAGGCCGCCAGCATCAGCGCCAGAACTGATCGGCGCGCGGTAAGTCCGCGACGCGTGCCGAATTCAGATAAAACGCATTGCATTATTCCCGTTTCTGGGATTCGATTTATTTTGCTCATTGTTTGAAAAATTGGTGCGTCCAAAAGCGCCGTAATAAATGGGTCCGTCTATCTATCCGCTTTGTAAATATCGCGGTAGACATTAATTGAATTTAATCGCTATTCGTAGGTGTGCGTGTTACCGCAACGATGGATCGTTGCTGCCTGTACTTGCCGGAGAGAGTTCTTGTTCGTGCCGAATCAGCTCCGCGAACTTTGAAAAGGGGCGCTAATGGCGATTGAAAAAGATTAAACAGTGCTCAGGTTTAGAAACAGATCTTCCGACTGCATTTGGTTGGCGACACTATCAGCGCGCACGTGCGCAGACAAGCTTTGCCGCCGGAACGACAAAGATATGCACAAAGATCAATTATTTTTTTCATTAATACGCTTTGAGAAAATCTCAGCGTGAAGTTTGCGCAAAACGAGTTCGGGGCGCACGATGCGCCCCGAGAAAAGACATGCAAACGCCTGCTTGCGAAAGCTTCAGTCGCCCGACGCTTCCCGAGCGAGCGCGAGATGCTTCGCGAAGGTCGTCGGGTCGGTATTGGTGCCGCACAGCAGCACGCCGACACGCTTGCCTTCCAGCCGCTCGCGCAACGGTCCGAGCAGGGCGGCGGTGGCGGCGGCGCATGCCGGCTCGACCGCCAGTTTGAGTTCACCGAACAACTGCAGCATGCCGTGACGCAGCTCGTTGTCCGACACGGTGACGATCTCGTCGATATGCCGCCGGCATAGCTCGTAGCTGTACTGCTCGGTATGCGGCGCCATCAGAGAATCGGCGATGCCGTGCATCGCGCCCATCTTGACCGTGTGATTCGCCTCGAAGCTGCGTTTCATCGCATCCGAGCCTTCCGGTTCCACGCCGAAGACATGCAGCGACGGATTTGCGAGGCGCATCGCCGTCGATACGCCCGCGGCCAGGCCGCCGCCGCCGATCGGCAGGATCACGGCGTCGAGATCGGGCGCCTGCGACGTCCACTCGTAGCCGAGCGTCGCCGTGCCGAGCACCGTGCGATAGCCGTTGAACGGATGGATGAACACGCGTCCTTCTTCCGCTTCGACGCGCCGCACGACATCGAACGCCTCGGCGACGTTCTCCGCGAACACGACTTCCGCGCCGTAGCGCCGGCACAGCGCCACGCGCGCCGGGCTCGCGCTCTTGATGATGACGACCTTCGCGCCCACTTCCATGCGCTGCGCCGCGTACGCGACCGCCACCGCGTGATTGCCCGCCGATACGCACGTGACGCCCGCCGAACGTTCGCTGTCGGTGAGCGCGAAGATATTCGAAAACGCGCCGCGCGCCTTGAACGTGCCGCTTGCCTGCAAGAGTTCGAACTTGAACGTGACCGGCGTGCCTTCGAGCGTCGGAAAGTCGTGGCGCTCGAAGGTCGGGGTGCGCGTCACCCACGGCGTGAGCGCCATATGCTGCTCGGCGATTTCTTCGAGCGTCGGAATCGGCGTGCCGTCGATCGTATTGTCGGAATGCTGCATGGCAGTGGACATGACGTGTTGTCGATCTGGAGAGCTCAACGGGGCTGTGCTTCGACGGACATGCTGTGGATGAACTTGCCCAGGAACGCCTCGCACTGGACGAGCTGTTCGAGCGACACATACTCGTTCGCCTTGTGCGCCTGTTCGATGTTGCCCGGCCCGCAGACGATGCTCGGCACGCCCGCGTTCGCGAACAAGCCCGCTTCGGTGCCGTAGGCGACCTTGTGCTTGTCCTGATTTTGCGTGAGCGCGCGCACGAGTTGCGTGATCGCGGCCTGCTCGGTGGCGTCGAGGCCGGGCGCGGACGCGAGCTTCGTGAATTCGATCGCCGCGTTGCCGTGTTCCTTCAGCATCTTCGGCAGCAGCGTGTCATGCGCGTACGACTGGATGCGTTTGAAGATCTGATCGGGATCGATCGTCGGCAGATTGCGGAATTCGAACTCGAAGTTGCATTCGGCGGGCACGGTGTTGATCGCGTTGCCGCCTTTTATCGTGCTCGTCTGACCGGTGGTGAAGGGCACGTCGTAGAGTTCGTCGAACGGACCTTGCGCGCGAAACTCGTCGACGAGATCGCGGATGTGGCAGATGAGCCGCGCTGCGTACTCGATCGCGTTCAGGCCCTTCGGCGTCAGCGACGAATGCGCCGCGAAGCCGCGCACGCAGCAGTGATAGGTGTTGATGCCTTTGTGCGCGATGATCGGGCGCATCGATGTCGGTTCGCCGACGATGCAGCCATCGGGTTTAAGGCCGCGCTTTTTCAGGTCGGCGATCATCAGCGGCGCGCCGGCGCAGCCGACTTCTTCGTCGTAGGAAAGCGCGAAGTGGATGGGTTTCGCGAGCTTGGTCGCCTGCATCTTCGGCAGCATGGCGAGCGCGGCGCCGATGAAGCCTTTCATGTCACACGAGCCGCGGCCGTAGAGCAGGCCGTCGCGCACTTCGGGCTTGAACGGATCGCTCTGCCAGTCCTGACCGTCGACCGGAA
This sequence comes from Caballeronia sp. ATUFL_F2_KS9A, assembly GCF_023630765.1. NCBI lineage: Bacteria > Pseudomonadati > Pseudomonadota > Betaproteobacteria > Burkholderiales > Burkholderiaceae > Caballeronia > Caballeronia sp. ATUFL_F2_KS9A. Next base: position 72,784 of record NZ_JALQEK010000004.1, read on the forward strand.
CGACATCGGTGTGACCCGACAGCACGATGCCGCCGTCGGTTTGGCCGTCGTGCGCCGGGACCGTGGCGAAGAGATTCGCCCACTGGCCGCGCGGATCGTTGGTGATGGTCGCTTCGATGCCCGCTTTTCGCAGTTCGTCGCGTACCGTTTCGATCAGGCCGAGATTCGGATTGCGGCTTACGGTATCGATGGATACGAGCCGTTCGATCCACGGCAGGGAAATGGGCGTTTCGGTTCTGGATTGAGCTTCGAGATTCGCCGTGTCAGCGATCTGTGACATATTTTTGCTCCTGCGGGTAGGGTTTGATCATAGCCCAAAAGAATGATGCTGGCCGTAGGGGGCTTTTTGGTTTTTGAGTTTTGGGGCTTTTGAGCTTTGGCGCTTTGGGGTTGTCGCTGGATCCCGTTTTCGCGTCGGTCTATTAGCACTGCCCCTGTGCGGGGCGGCAGTCACTTTCTTTGCTGCTGCAAAGAAAGTAACCAAAGAAAGCAGCTTCCGATACGCCCGCGGTCACACGCAATTTGGGTAGTCCTCTCGTCCATCGTGGGCTGCCTAAAGAGTGCCCTCATAGGCCCCATCGGGCTTGGCTCGCGCACGGTCCGTCTCATCGCACCACACAACAAACCGGTTCAGCACCAAACAGCTCCAGCCTGCTTCGCGGCCGACCGGTCAATCGGGTCTGCGTGTGCTTTGCTACTAAATTCTCTCTCGCACCGCACATGCAAACCTATGGTTTCCCTTGCAGACCCGGCGGCAGCGCGTAGCGCTGTGCGGAAGCTATTTCGCGCTGAACCAGCGCGGTAAAGGGAATGGCTCGTCAGACCGTGCGCGAGCCAAGCCCGGTTAGGTATTTGAGGGCACTCTTTAGGCGAGTGCCGCCTGGGACGAGAGAACTACCCAAATTGCGTGTGACCGCGGGCCTGAAAAGCTGCTTTCTTTGCCTACTTTCTTTGCAGCAGCAAAGAAAGTAGGTGCCGCCCCGCACAGGGGCAACGCTGATAGACCGACACGAAACCGGGATCCGGCGACTACAGTAAGCAAAGTGAGCCCCACCCCGCACAGGAGGCAACGCTGACAGACCGAAAGCAAATCGGAATCCGGCGAAAACAAAAAAATCACCGAACAACAGCGGCCGGTTTCCGAACCGGCCCCCCCAACGCCCGCAACGTCTCCTTGACAGTAGAGATCCGCACCGAGAGATCGGGACTCCGCGACTCGATGCGCAACTTGTCCTGACCCGCGAGCTTGATGTGCTTATGCTTCTGCACCATCTCGATGATCTTCATGCCATCGACGGGCGGGTTCGGAACGAACTGCAGCGAGATCGACTGCTCGCCCGCGTCGATCTTCGAGATGCCGAGCGGTTTCGCAGCAAGACGCAGCCGATGCGTCTCCACGAGCGCATGCGCCTGCGGCGGCAGCTTCCCAAATCGATCGACGAGCTCTTCGAGAATGCCATCGATCGCATCGCTCGATTCGCAGTTCGCGAGCCGCTTGTACAACGACAAACGCTCCTGCACATCGGCGCAGTAATCGGCGGGCAGAATCGCGGGCGCGTGCAGATTGATCTCGGTCGTTGCCGCAAGCGGGGCGTTCAGATCCGGCTCGCGGCCTTCGCGCAGCGCACGCACGGCGTCGTTCAGCATGTCGGTGTAAAGCTGGAAGCCGATCTCGTGAATCTCGCCCGATTGCTTGTCGCCGAGCACCTCGCCCGTACCGCGAATCTCCAGGTCGTGCATCGCGAGATAAAAACCCGAGCCGAGTTCCTCCATCTGCTGAATGGCTTCGAGCCGCCGCTGCGCCTGCTTCGTCAGCGATTGCGGATCGTGCACCAGCAAATACGCATACGCCTGGTGATGCGAACGCCCGACACGTCCGCGCAACTGATGCAACTGCGCAAGACCGAACTTGTCCGCACGATGCATGAGGATCGTGTTCGCGCTCGGCACGTCGATGCCGGTCTCGATGATCGTCGTGCACAACAGCACGTTCGCGCGCTGGCCGACGAAATCGCGCATCACGCGTTCGAGCTCGCGCTCGTGCATCTGTCCGTGCGCAACCGCGATGCGCGCCTCGGGTACCAGCGCTTCGAGCATCGCGCGCCGATTCTCGATCGTCTCGACTTCGTTGTGCAGGAAGTAAACCTGGCCGCCGCGCTTCAGTTCGCGCAGCATCGCCTCGCGGATCACGCCGTCTTCCTCGCGCCGCACGAAGGTCTTGATCGCGAGCCGCTTCTGCGGCGCGGTCGCGATCACCGAGAAATCACGCAGGCCTTCGAGCGCCATGCCGAGCGTGCGCGGAATCGGCGTCGCGGTGAGCGTGAGCACGTCGACCTCGGCGCGCAATGCCTTGAGCGCCTCCTTCTGCCGCACGCCGAAGCGATGCTCCTCGTCGATGATCACGAGCCCGAGCCGCTTGAACTTCACATCGCTCGACAAGAGCTTGTGTGTGCCGATGACGATATCGACCGAGCCTTCGTTGATCTGCTGCACGGCCGTCGAAACTTCCTTGCCGGTCTTGAAGCGCGACAGTTCCGCGATGCGCACCGGCCAGTCGGCGAAACGGTCGGTGAAGGTCTGCGTGTGCTGTTCCGCAAGCAGCGTCGTCGGCGAAAGAATCGCGACCTGCTTGCCCGCCATCACCGCGATGAACGCGGCGCGCAGCGCGACTTCCGTTTTGCCGAAGCCGACGTCGCCGCACACGAGACGGTCCATCGGTTTGCCGCTCGTCATGTCGCCGATGACGGCTGCGATCGCCGCCGCCTGGTCGGGCGTTTCCTCGAAGCCGAAGCTCTCCGCGAACTTGGTGTAGTCGCGCGGCTCGAGCTTGAACGCATAACCTTCGCGCGCCGCGCGGCGCGCGTAGAGGTTGAGCAGCTCGGCGGCCGTATCGCGAATCTGCTGCGCGGCCTTGCGTTTGGCTTTTTCCCACTGGCCGGAGCCGAGCGTATGCAGCGGCGCGCTTTCCGGGTCCGCGCCGCTGTAGCGCGAGATCACATGCAATTGCGCGACCGGCACATACAGCTTCGCCTCGTTCTGATATTCGAGATGCAGGAATTCGGTTTCACCTTCGCCGAGGTCCATCGACACGAGGCCCATGTATCGGCCGATGCCATGCTGCGCATGCACGACGGGATCGCCGACCTTCAGCTCGGCGAGATCGCGCACCATCGAATCGACGTTGCTCGCCTGCTCCTGACGACGCCGTCCGGCGCGGCGCGCGAGCGGTCCGTAAAGCTCCGTCTCGGTGACGATCGACAGCTTCTCCAACGGCAGCGCGAAACCGTTGGCGAGCGGCGCGATGCCAAGCGTGAACTTGCCGTCGGCGGTCAGCCATTCGTGGAACGTGTCGCGCAATTCGCCGCGCAGGCCGTTGTCGGCGAGCAATTGCTGGATCGTCTCGCGACGTCCCGCCGATTCCGCGACGAGCATCACGCGATTGTCCGTCTGCTCCAGATAGTGACGCAGCGCGAGCAAAGGCTCGTCGGCGTGACGGTCGATCGCGAGGCCCGGCAGCGGCACGGCCCAGCCGCCTTCGGGCGTCGCGGGAAACTTCAACTGCGCGAAGGGCTTCGCGAACGTGAAGAAATCGTCGTCTGTCAGAAAGAGCCGGCGCGGTTCGAGCAAGGGCCGCTCGCGATCGTGCGAAAGGAAGTCGTAGCGCTGCTTCGTGTCGTGCGTGAAGCGCTTGATCGCGGCGTCCATATCGCCGACAAACGCGAGCTGCGAGCCTTGCGGCAAGTAATGAAAGAGCGTCGCGGTTTCATCGAAGAAGAGCGGCAGATAGTATTCGATGCCCGCCGAGGGCACGCCATTGCCCATGTCCTTGTAAATCTGCGAGCGGCTCGGATCGCCCTCGAAGACCTCTCGCCAGCGGCTGCGAAAGGCGGTGCGCGCGGCTTCGTCGAACGGGAACTCGCGGCCCGGCAGCAGGCGCACGTCGCGCACCGGATAAAGGCTGCGCTGCGTGTCCGGATCGAACGCGCGGATGGAGTCCACCTGGTCGTCGAACAGATCGATGCGATACGGCAGCGCCGAGCCCATCGGATAGAGATCGATGAGCGAGCCGCGCACGCAATACTCGCCCGGCCGCACGACCTGGCTCACGTGCTCGTAACCCGCGAGCGTCAATTGCGCCTTGAGCTTCGCTTCGTCGAGCCGCTCGCCCTGCGTGAACGAGAACGTGTAAGCCGCGAGAAACGACGCGGGCGGCATGCGATAGAGCGCGGTCGTCGCCGGGACGATGAGGATGTCGCAGCGGCCTTCGCCGAGATCGTGCAGCGTCGCGAGACGTTCCGAGACGAGATCCTGGTGCGGCGAAAACGTGTCGTACGGCAGCGTCTCCCAGTCGGGCAGAAGGCGCACGCGCGCATCGGGCGCGAAGTAGGGGATTTCGGCGGCGAGACGCTGCGCATCGACTGCGCTCGCGGTGACGACCGTCAGGAGCGGCACGCTCTCGCGATACGCGGCGTAGTAGCGCGCGATGGCGAGCGCATCGGACGAGCCGGAAGCGCCATCGAAGACGAAGCGCTGACCCGGTTTCACGAGCGCGATGGGAGAACTGGACTGCGCGTTGACGGCTTTGGAAGGCATAAGGTGTGCATGGAGCCGTCCGGCAAACGCGGGTTCGGAGAGTCGAACCGGCGTGCGCGGGACGTGGTCGCGAAAGACCTATTATAAAATCCGGGCTTCAACTTTGACTTGTTCACCTCATCTGCTCGACTATTCGCCCGTGACTTCGCGCCTGTTCTCACTGATTCCCTGCGCCGGCACCGGCAGCCGCTCCGGCGCGCCGATGCCGAAGCAATACCAGACGATCGCGGGCCGCCCAATGCTCGCGTACACGCTCGCGGCGTTCGACGCGTGCTCCGAATTCTCGCAGACGCTCGTCGTGCTCGCACCGGACGACAACCACTTTGACGCGCGCCGCTTCGCCGGATTGCGCTTCGCGGTCGAGCGTTGCGGCGGCGCCTCGCGGCAAGCGTCGGTGTACAACGGGCTCGTCGCGCTCGCGAAATTCGGCGCGCGCGAAGACGACTGGGTCCTCGTGCACGACGCCGCGCGCCCCGGCATCACGCCGGAGCTGATTCGCAAGCTTGTCGCGGAACTGCGCGACGATGCGGTCGGCGGCATTCTCGCGCTGCCGGTCGCGGACACGCTGAAACGCGTCGCACCGAACATGCCCGATGTCCCCACGGACGACGTGCGCGTCGCGCGCACCGAATCGCGCGACGGGCTCTGGCAGGCGCAGACGCCGCAAATGTTCCGGCTCGGCATGCTGCGCGAAGCGATCGAGCGTGCGCGTCACGACGGCCACGACCTGACGGACGAAGCGAGCGCGATCGAATGGCTCGGTCATTCGCCGAAACTGGTTCAGGGCAGTCTGCGCAACTTCAAGGTGACGTATCCGGAGGATTTCGCGCTCGCGGGCGCGATGCTTTCGGCCGGCGCCTGACTCACACTCAACAAAGGTTTGGATCGATGGATTTCAGAATCGGACAAGGGTACGACGTCCACCAGCTCGTCGAAGGCCGCCCGCTCATCATCGGCGGCGTGACGATTCCCTACGAGCGCGGTCTGCTCGGCCACTCGGACGCCGACGTGCTGCTGCACGCGATCACCGATGCGCTGTTCGGCGCGGCGTCGCTCGGCGACATCGGCAGGCATTTCCCGGACACGGCGACCGAATTCGCCGGCGCGGACAGCCGCGTGCTGCTGCGCGAGGCGTTCCGGCGCGTGTCGGAGGCGGGTTTCGCGATCGCGAACGTCGACAGCACGATCATCGCGCAGGCGCCGAAACTCAGCTCCCATATCGATGCCATGCGCGAAAACATCGCCGCCGATCTCGATCTTTCAATTGATCGCGTGAACGTCAAGGCCAAGACGAACGAGAAGCTCGGCTATCTCGGGCGCAAGGAAGGCATCGAAGCGCAGGCCGCGGTGCTTTTGCGCCGGACGTCAATCGACGGCTAAAGCGCGGCGGGAAGCGCTATTTCCCTTCGGCTTCGATCGTCAGCGCGACGGCGTTGATCACCGCGGCGATGCGGCCGACGTCGCGCAGTTGCGTCGTCGACATGCCTTCGGCCACGAGATTCTCGTAGTGCGATTTCACGCAGAAATGGCACTTGCCGACGATCGACGCCGCGAGCGCGTACATCTCGAAGCGCCGCTTGTCGACGCCGCCGTGCGACGCATACGCGTTCATGCGCAAGTTTGCGGGCTGCGTCTTGAGATCGGCGTTGTCGGCCATTTCCAGGTACGGATACCAGACGTTGTTCATGCCCATCAGCGCGGCCGCGGTGAGCACGGCGTTCGTCTCTTCGGGCGACAGCGCGCCCGAGTTGCGAATGATGGCGACGAGCTTCGTCGCTTTCGCGGCAAACGCGGCGGCGAGCGCGACGCCAGCCGCATCGCTGCCTTCGAGCGATGAACGCGCGATCGTGCCGTCGACGTTAAGGCGAATGTCCTTCGCGTAGTCGGGCACCAGTTCCTTGATCGCAGACAGAAATTCCATTGTTTGCTCCTGTTCGATGGCATTAAAAAGCCCGCCGATCGGCCGAATACACTCGGCTCGATGGCGGGCTTCGCGGCATCCGGAAACGCTTACAGCGTCGCGCCGCCGACGGCACGGTTGCACGGGCAGAGTTCGTCCGTTTGCAAGCCGTCGAGAATGCGCAAGATTTCTTCCGGGCTGCGGCCGACGTTCAGGTTATTGACCGAGACGTGCTGAATGACGTTGTCCGGATCGACGATGAAGGTCGCGCGCAACGCCACGCCGGCTTCCTTGTCGCGCACGCCGAGTTGATCGATCAGTTCGCCTTTCACGTCGCCGAACGAGTAATGGTTCAGCTTGTTCAGGTCTTTGTGCTCGCGGCGCCATGCCAGCTTGACGAACTCGTTGTCTACGCTGCCGCCGAGCAGAACCGCGTCGCGGTCCTCGAAATCGGCCGCCAGCTTCGCGAATTCGACGATCTCCGTCGGGCAGACAAACGTGAAATCTTTCGGATAGAAATAGATGATCTTCCACTTGCCGGGGAAAGACTGCTCGGTAATTTCCTCGAACGCCGACTGGCCGTTCTCTTCGTGATGGTTGAAACCCGGCTTCGCAGCGGTGACAGTGAATGCTTCGACTTTATCGCCAACGGTCTTCATTCGGAAAACTCCTGTGAAATCGTTGAAAGGACAAACTCCAGCCAAACTACCGTATCGCCGTAACGCTCGCGTGACACGTTCATGCCAGGCCGCGCCGAGCGTTGAACCGCTTCATCTTAACCAGAATTAAAAGAGTGCTTCGGCCGTTTCCAGCTTCCGAAACGGGCGCGCTCTAGCCTTCGAAGCGCACGCCGCCTTTCATCGGCGGGAAGTCGATGGTGACTTCGAAGCCGGGCAGAGGCGTGCGGTTGCGCAGACGCAGCGTGCCGCGCTGTCGCGTGACGAGGCGCTGCACGATCGCCATGCCGAGACCGGTGCCGTTCGCCTGCGTGCGCGCCGTATCGACGCGATAGAACGGACGCGTGATGAGCGCGACCTGATCGTCGGGGATGCCGCGGCCCTCGTCCATCACGGAGAGCTCGACCCTGCCGTGCGCGACGCGCGTCTGCAGCGTGATGCGGGCGATGTCGTCGTGTTCGCTGCGGCCGTACTTGCGCGCGTTTTCCAGCAGGTTGCCGACCACGCGGCGCGCATCCGTCGGATCGCCTTCGATCACCGCGCCCTGGGCGAGATCCGTCCGCATGACGACGCCGTCGTCGGCCTGGAAGCGGGCGGCGAGTTCGCTCGCGATCATCGACAGGTCGACGGCCTCGGGCATGCGCTGCATCGGCCGCGCATAGTCGAGAAAGCGCCCGATGATCATGTCCATCTGCTCGATGTCGTCGATCATCGCGAGCTTGGTCGCTTCGTCCGACGGGCTCATCTCCGTCTCCAGCCGCAGGCGCGCAAGCGGCGTGCGCAGATCGTGCGAGATGCCCGCGAGCATCAGCGCACGGTCGGCCTCGAGCTGCTCGAGATCCTGCACCATCTGGTTGAAGCTTCGATTGGTTTCGGCAGCAACGCCCATGCCGCGTTCGGGCAAGGGTTCGGGCGATTGCCCCGAACCGACCTTGCGCGCGGCGAGCGCGAGACGCGCGAATGGCCGATTCACGAGACTCGTGATGAACGCCGCGCCGAACAGCGACAGCGCGAGCGCGAACACGCCCCAACCGGCCCATTGCAGGCCGGTCACGGTGTCGAGCTGATCGCGATCGAGGGCGACCCAGTAATCGTCGTCGTCGATCTTGAAGCTGATCCATACGCCCGGAATGTCGTTCACCGACTGCGCGATGATCGTCTCGTTGCCGAGCCGCCCGCGCACGTCACGTTCGATCAGCCGGTTGAGCGATTCATCGGGCTGGAGCTTGTATTTGTCGGTGGTCTCGCGCGGATACACGCGCACGCCTTCGTTGCTCTCCAGATCCTGAAGCAGCGCGCGGCGCAGATCGGGGTCGGAATAGAGCAGGGCGGTGCGCGTGAGCTTGACCACGGCGACGAGCTGAAGCGCCACGCGCTGCGCACGCGGCTCGCGCTCGATGACGCGAAAGCTCTGGAACCACGCCGTGAGACTGACTGCGATGAGCAGCGCGATCAGCGCGAAGGTTCGCCAGAACAGGCCGCCGAACGCGAGCGCCAGTAGCCGCCTGTCGATTCGCATGAGTCTGTCGGGTTCGGCTCGGTGAAGGGGCGAGAGCGTGACGAAACTCGCTTAGGATCGATCAGGCTGCGCCGTCGGGAATGAACACGTAGCCGAGGCCCCACACGGTCTGGATGAAACGCGGACTGCTGGGATCGGGCTCGATCAGCTTGCGCAGACGCGATATCTGCACGTCGAGGCTGCGGTCGAACACTTCGTACTCACGGCCGCGTGCGAGCTCCATCAGCTTTTCGCGCGAAAGCGGCTGGCGCGGATGGCGCGCGAACACTTTGAGTACCGAAAATTCGCCGGTGGTCAGCGGGATTTCCTGGCCGTTCTTCGTGAGCGTGCGCGTCGCGAGATTCAGTGCAAATTCGCCGAACTCGAACACTTCGGTGGTTTCGGACGGCGCGCCCGGCAATTCGGACGGCGTCTGACGCCGCAGCACCGCATGAATGCGCGCGACGAGTTCGCGCGGATTGAAAGGCTTCGGCAGATAGTCGTCCGCGCCCATTTCGAGGCCGACGATGCGATCGACATCTTCACCCTTCGCGGTGAGCATGATGATCGGCGTGCGATCGTTGCTGCCGCGCAGACGCCGGCAGATGGAAAGACCGTCTTCGCCGGGAAGCATCAGATCGAGGACGAGCAGATCGAAACGCTCGCGCACCCACAACTTGTTCATCGACGGGGCGTTTTCCGCAACGTACACGTTGAAGCCCTGTTCACCGAGGTATCGGCGCAACAGATCGCGCAGGCGCGGATCGTCGTCGACGACGAGAATTTTTGAAGGGTTCTTGGTTTCCATGGCGGCATCTTAGCGCGTTTGTTCAAACGCCGAGTTTGTAACAAAAGCGAGTGTAACAGTTCGTTACAAAATTTACGGGGCCTGTGGCACGGCCTAGGGGTTTGCTGCGTACACTGCTTTACCTAAGCCCGCCATTCGGTAGATACTCCATTAGACCAGTGCGTCGCGCGGCACGACCAAGCCGCTTCGAGACGTGCGCGAAAAGACTGAGGCTGTCCGGTTGTCGAGCAACGAAGGGAACAACATGAAGGGAGCGCGGCAGCGCGGACCCGTGCGCAACGAGCGCATTCTCAGAAAGACACTTCTTGCCAGTGCGCTCTACGCAGTACTGAGCACGCCTCACGCCTATGCACAACCGGCAGGCTTCGATCGCGGCATCGCGAGTTCCCCGAATCGTTTCGATGGCAGAATGATTCGCGCGCAGCAGCGCGTGGGCAAAGGTTCGGGGTCGTCGAGCCACGATCCGAAGACCGCGGCCATGCAACCCATTCAGCAAGTGGATCAGGCGCCGCCCGCGCGCCCGCCGCGCCACACCGTGATGACCGCCGACGAGCGCCGTCTCTTGCGGCAGCATATCGAAGAAGCGGTGCGCGATCTCTACAAGCGGTAAGCGGCGCGTGCCCGCGATGGACCGACGTGAATTTCTCTCGATTGCCGGTGCGTTCGCGGGAGGTCTCGGCAGCATCGGCGATGCGTGCGCCATCGCACATTCCGACACTTCCTCTGCTTCGATTCGCTCCCTCGTGATCGTCGACCTCGACGGCGGCAACGATGCGCTCAACACAGTCATCCCGATCGCCGATGCGCGCTATCGCGTGTTGCGGCCGAAACTCGCGATATCGAAAGACCGCGCATTGATGCTCGATGAACGCACCGCCTTGCATCCGTCGCTGTCGCCGTTGATGAGCGCGTGGCGCGCCAACGAAATGGCGATCGTGCAGGGCGTCGGCTATGACGCGCCCAATCGCTCGCATTTCCGCTCGCGACAGATCTGGGACACGGCATCGCATGCCGATGAATATCGCGCCGACGGCTGGCTCGATCGCGTGAACCTGAAGGTGACGCACATCACCTTGCACGGCTTCGACACGCACGAGCGTCAGTCGCATCGGCATGCGGCGCTGCTGGCCACGCTGGCAGAGCGGCTCGCGTCGCTGCGGGCGTCGCTGATCGCGTCCGGCGCATGGAGCCGCACGCTCGTGATGACGCGCTCGGAGTTCGGACGCGCCGCGCGCGAGAACGCCGCGGGCGGCACCGACCACGGCGCGGCCGCGGCGCATTTCATGATGGGCGGAGGCGTGCGCGGCGGACTCTTCGGCATGCCACCGCGACTCGATCGACTCGATGCGGACGGCGGCTTGTCCGTCGGCGTCGACTTCAGAACGCTCTATGCCACGGTGCTCGACGCATGCGGGCAGATCGATTCGTCATCGATTCTCGGCGCGCGCTTCGCGCCATTGCCGATCCTTCGCGTCTAACGCGTCTTCCATGTGATCCACAGCTTGCGGATCGGCGTGAGTGCGATGCGTTGATGCAGCACCCGAAAGTTCTCCCGTTCGATCTCGTCGAAAAGCGCGAAGGACAGCGCTGCCTGCGCGCGCAGCACGCGTTGCGTCGCGCGCTCCGAAGCGGGAATCGCGGCCAGCGCGTCGTCTAGCGCCTGGCGGGCGCGGCTGGTCTGAAAGCGCATGAGGTCCGTGAACGTATCGCCGTACTTGCGATTGATGATGTCCGCGGCCGTCACGTTGAATCGCTGCAACTCGTCGATGGGAATGTAGATGCGGCCATTGCGCGCATCGCCGCCGATGTCCTGAACGCGCTCGGCCAGCAGCAACGCGGATCCGAGCGGCGCGGCCCACGACGCGGCCTGCTGCGGATTGCGCGCGCTCGCGCGTGCAACGGCCGTCGCGAATGCGCCGCCCGTCTGATCGAGGTAACGCCGCAAGCCGGGCCAGTCGAGGTAGCGCGCCTGATCGAGATCCATGCCGAAGCCGTCGACGATCGCGGCAAGCGATGCGCGTCCGGCATCGTCGAGAACCGGATGCGCGGCATCGCCCGCGTGCGCCTGCAACGCTTTCGTGACCGGATGCGTGGGCTCGCCGCCATCGAGCCGCCCGAGTTCGCTTTGCCACCATGCGTGCTTGGTGCGGCCGATGGTCGGATCGCTCGTTTCCTTCACGGTCTCTTCGAGCTCGCGATAAAGCGCATAGAGCGCGGTCAGAAGTGGCTGGCTCGCAGCCGGCGCGCGGCGCAGCGCGTAGTACGTGCCGGAACCTTCAGGCGCGGCTTTTTGCTGGCAGTAATCGTCGAAATTCACGAACGGAGCTTGTGGGAGTTCGAGGGGAGGCGGGGTCGGTTCTGGTCGTGCGGTTGGCCGCGCGGCGTTCATTTTATCCGGCGAGGCGCGGCTTCGCTGCGCAGCGGCGGCAGCATCAGCCGGCCGCAAAAACAAAAAACCCCTTTGCCGATGAAAGGGGTTTTCGTGTGGTGCGAGGAGCGGGACTCGAACCCGCACACCCTTGCGGGCGTCAGGACCTAAACCTGGTGCGTCTACCAATTTCGCCATCCTCGCAGCACGGCAGGCGCTCTGGGCTCTTGCGGATGATGACCCGCGCCCGGCGATGCCGCCGTGTCCGGCACCGGTCCACTGTGCCAAGCCCGAGATTCTAACGCATTCATCTGGCGATGTCTGCGAAAATGCGTCGACGGTCCTGAGCTTAAGCGAGGCGCGAGAATCGTCGGCATGGCCGTCGATTCCGGCCATACGCGCCCGAAGATTGCGGCTCGCAGATCGGCTGCCTACAATCTCGTCACACTTCCGCTTCGGCATCGACATTCCCGCTCATGAACCGCAACGCGCGCAATCGCTTCGTCGCATGGCTCGGCATCGCCGCCATGTGGCTTGCCATCGTCGCGCCGGTCATCAGTCAGACGCTGGCCGCGCGCCAGGCCGCCAATCCGCAAGCGGTGCTTTGCACGGTCGATGCGACTGCAACGGACTCGCACGCCGGCCAGCACGACGCCGGGAGTCATGTCGACGCCTGCTCCTACTGCGGACTGCTCGCGCAGAATCTGCCGATCGTCACGGGCGTCGTGCATGACGTCGCGCTGATCGAACGCGTCACGCGCGTGCCTGCCTTCGCGAACGTCGAAGACGTCACCTCGAAATCCTTCAACGCCGCGAGCCCGCGCGCGCCGCCCGTCCTCTCCTGAAGCCTTCCTTCGTCTGACCGCATCGATGCTCGTCGCGCACATGAGCGCGATGGACGTACGACCGCTCGTCGGGAATATCGTCACGGCACTGACGGTACTTCAGATGCGCGCTCATCGCAAAAATACTCAACGAGATTCGCCATGCTTGCACCCGACCTGAACGCGGCGCCAGCGACGCCGAGCGCGGAAGTCATCGCGCATCGCCGCACGCTGTGGCGCTGGCATTTCTATGCGGCACTCTTCGTGATGCCGCTCCTCATCGTGCTCGCGATCACCGGCACGATCTACTGTTTTCAGCCGCAGATCGAGCCGCTGCTGTATCGCGACCGGATGATCGTCGCGGACACGCACGCCCCGCAACTGTCCCGCGATATCCTGCTCGCCAAGGCTGCCGCGAGCGAACCGCGCGGCGCCGTACCGACGCTCGCGCAAATCGAAACCGATCGCACGCGCAGCGCCGAATTCGTCTTTCGCCTGCCATCGGGCGAAAGCGAAAGCGTCTACGTGAACCCGTACGACGGCACCGTGCTCGGCACGCTTTCCGTCGAACATCGATTGATGAAGCAAGTGCGCAACCTGCATCGCGGCCTGATGCTCGGCAAGACCGGCGAGCTGCTGATGGAACTCGCCGGATGCTGGACGCTCGTGATGATCGGCACGGGTATCGCGCTGTGGTGGCCCAGCCGGTCGAACGCGAGACAGGGCGGCGTGTGGCTGCCCCGGCTATCGCTGCAAGGGCGCGCGTGGTGGCGCGATCTGCATGCGGTCGGCGGCGTGTGGCTCGCGGTCGGCGCGCTCTTTTTCGTTCTCTCGGGATTGCCGTGGTCGGGCTCGTGGGGCAAGCAATTCAAGGCGCTTGCGACGACCGCATTGCTCGGATATCCGAAGGGCGCGTGGGGCGAGGCGCATGTGCATTCGGCGGCCCCAGCGACCTCGAACAACAAACACGCGATGCACGGCATGCAGATGAAGATGGACGATCTGCCGCTGCATCAGACGCCGTGGGCCGTCGGCGCGACAACGGTGCCGGAAGGCGCGAATGCGTCGGCTTCGGCTGCGCGCGTGTCGATCGACGACGTGGTCGCGCTCGCCGCGAAAAACGGTGTTGCGGATGACTACGGCATCGCGCTTCCGTCCAAGCCGACGGGCGTCTACACGGTCTCGTATTTCCCCGCCGATCCGCGCGCCGAACGCACGCTGCACATCGATCAATACAGCGGCCGCGTGCTGTCCGACATCGATTACGCAAGCTACGGCGGCGTGGCGAAAGTGATCTCGTACGGCACGTCGCTGCATATGGGGCGCTACTTCGGGCTTCTGAACCAGATCGTCTGCTCGGCGATATCGCTCGGGCTCGCGGCGTTGTCCGTGACGGGCTTCATCATGTGGATGAAACGCCGGCCCGCGCGCGAACTCGGCGCGCCTGCGCGGCCCACGAAGCGCCCGCCGATGCGCGCCTGGCGCGGCAGCCTGACGTTGCTCGGCGTGATTTTCCCTTTGATGGGCGCGACCATGCTCGCCGTCTGGTGCTTCGACCGGCTTGCGTTCGGGGCCAAGCGCGCGGCTGCCTGACGAACCCGCGCGCCTCGTTCGGACTTATTTGGAACCGAATCTGAGGCGCGTGAGCTGCTCGGCTTCGTTGGCGAGCAGCCGCGCCGCATCGCGGATCGCCGTTTCGAGCGTGATCGGGCCGGGCGCCGGCGAGAAGCAGCCGCTGAAAAATTCGGAGAGCCGCGGCAGCGCGGCCGAATCGACGGCGCCCGACAGCAACGACGCCGGCACGCCGTGATCGCGCGCGTGCTTGCAGGCGATGAACGGCGCCTTGCCATGCAGCGTCTGCACGTCTGAACGGCCTTCGCCCGTGATGAGCCAGTTCGCGCCTTCGAGCGCGGCGTCGAGCCCGATTTCGCGCGCCACCACCTCCGCGCCGGTCTCGAAACGCGCGCCGAGCATGTGCAGCGCGAACCCGAGCCCGCCCGCCGCGCCCGCGCCGGGTTCGCTGCGTTTCGCGACGCCCATCGCGGGTTCGAGCAGATCGGCGAAATGGGCGAGGGCGGCGTCGATGGTGGGCACTTGCTCCGGCGTCACGCCTTTCTGCGGCCCGAAGACCGCCGTCGCGCCGTGATCGCCGGTGAGCGGATTGTCGACATCGGACATGCCGACGAACTCCGCGTCCTTCACGCGCGGATCGAGCCCGGAAGCGTCGATGCGCGCGACTCCCCCGAGCGCCGATGGCACCGGATGGAGCTCCTTGCCGTCTGCGTCGAAGAGTTTCAGCCCGAGGCCGACGAGCAGGCCCGCGCCGCCGTCGTTGGTGCTGCTGCCGCCGAGCGCCACATAGAATCTGCGCGCGCCGGAATCCAGCAGCGCGCGGATCGCCTCGCCCATGCCGAGCGTGCTGCGCTCGGTGACGGGCACGGCCATGCCGTCCGCATCCGTGATGCCCACGACTTCCGCCGTCTCGATAATCGCGCTGCCGTCGTCGAGCAGGCCCGTGGCGGCGTCGCGGCGTGCGGCGGCCGCGCCCCGCACGTTGAGCATGCGCCGCTCGCCGCCTGCCGAGAGCATCGCGTCGAGCGTGCCTTCGCCGCCGTCGGCCATCGGACGGATACGGATATCGGCGTCCGGCCGCGCGCGCCTGATGCCTTCCGCGACGGCGTTCGCGACGCCTTCCGCGGAGAGCGAGCCCTTGAACGAATCGGGAGCGATGACAACTACGGGAGCAGCGGACGTGGCGTTAGGCATGGTGTCTCGAATGTTCTGATGTGGAAGCAAGGATTGAAAAGCCGCGGCGAGGCTCCATCTATGCGAATGTCGCATGCGCTTCATGCCTTGCGGCAATGGATTGCGCGCCGGAGCGCTTCGCCGCTCGAATCATGCGCCGGCAAGCTTATCAGCGCGGCGCGCGACGCAAAATAGCGGCGTGCCGATAGCGGGAATTCTGCGCGGGAGAGCCGGTCAGCAAAACGCGGATTTACGCCGAAATGAGCGTCGAAAACTGGCACTTTTCGAGTCAAATCGGACCGAAACGCAGTGTTTGCAGGATCGTCGGGCGGACCGCGCGGAATAGTTTGCTAAAATGCTTGGCTCTGTTGACTGACACCGTGTCGGGCGACGTTCCGGCACTCCCGCGAGACGCTTATTCTGGGCGTCTTCCGGCGCCAGGCGTCGATTTCGGCCGGCTCAGGCAGAGGCCGCATCCGGACCCGCGCCTTTAGAACCGCGGAAGAACCGAACACCGAATTTACGATTTACTCTAGGACGATTTCAGCCATGGCTAACGTAGTTGAGAACCTCGGCAAGCTCGAACGCCGCGTGACGATTTCCCTGCCGAAGGACACGGTGCAGAAGGAAGTGGATTCGCGCATCCGCCAGTTGGCCAAGAATGTGCGCATGCCGGGTTTCCGCCCGGGCAAGGTGCCGCTCAAGATGGTGACGCAACAGTATGGCGGCCAGGTCGAAGCCGAAGTGCTGAGCGACAAGGTCGGCAAGGAATTCTTCGATGTCACGCGCGCCGAGAACCTGCGTGTCGCGGGCCAGCCGAGCTTCGCGCCGAAGTCGGAAGCCGCAACGGACGCCTACGCCTTCGACGCGACCTTCGAGGTCTATCCCGAAGTGCGCCTCGGCGACGTGGCGACCGCTGAAATCGAACGCACGGTCACGACCATCTCCGAAGCCGAAGTCGATCGCACGCTGGACATCCTGCGCAAGCAGCGCGTGCATTTCCACGCCCGCGGCGAAGCCGGCGAGCACGGCGACGGCGGCGCGGACACGGCAGCCAAGGAAGGCGACCGCGTAACGCTGGATTTCGTCGGCAAGATCGACGAAGTCGCGTTCGAAGGCGGTAGCGCACAGGACTTCGCATTCGTGCTGGGCGAAGGCCGCATGCTGCCCGAGTTCGAGCAAGCCGCGACGGGCCTGAAGGTCGGCGAAGAGCGCACGTTCGACCTCAAGTTCCCGGATGACTACCATGGCAAGGACGTGGCGGGCAAGACGGCGCAATTCACGATCACCGTGAAGAAGATCGAATGGCCGCATCTGCCGGAAATCAACGCCGATTTTGCGAAGTCGCTCCGCATCGAAGACGGCGACCTCACGAAGATGCGCGCCGAGATCAAGGACAATCTGGAGCGTGAAGCGAAGCGCCGCACGCAGCAGATCGTGAAGAATCAGGTCATGGACGCGCTCCTGAAGATCTCCGAACTCGACGTGCCGAAGGCGCTGATCGAACAGGATCAGCAGCGCCTCGTCGAAATGGCTCGCCAGGACCTGCAACAACGCGGCGTGCCGAATGCAGCCGACGCGCCGATCCCGGCCGAAATGTTCGCCGAGCAGGCCGAGCGTCGCGTGAAGCTGGGCCTCGTGCTGGCCGAACTCGTGAAGGCCAACGAACTGCAGGCGAAGCCCGAGCAGATCCGCGCTGAAGTGGACGAATTCGCCAAGAGCTACGAAGACCCGAAGGAAGTCGTCCGCTGGTATTATTCGAACCAGCAGCGCCTCGCCGAGATGGAAGCGTACGTCGTCGAAAGCAACGTCGTCGATTTCGTCCTGGGCAAGGCCAAGGTGACCGACAAGGAAGTCAGCTTCGAGGAACTGGCCAGCGCAACGGCGCAAGCCTGACGCGTTAGGCAAGGGGCGTGCGGAGTCGTCGGACTGACGGCTCGCACGCCTTTTTTGCATTAAAGTTGGGCGTTTGCATGCCGTTCTAGTGGATGTTCCTTTGTCGTTCAGTACCCTTATTCCGAACAAGGAAATTGCATGACCTTTCGCGCTGAATTGCTCGACACGTTGGCGTCCCACGCACCGCGGGATTTCGAAGCCCAGGCGCTCGGCCTCGTTCCGATGGTCGTGGAAACGAGCGGCCGCGGCGAGCGTGCCTATGACATTTACTCGCGTCTCCTCAAGGAGCGCGTGGTGTTTCTCGTCGGTGAAGTGAACGACCAGTCGGCGAATCTCGTCGTCGCACAGTTGTTGTTCCTCGAAAGCGAGAACCCGGACAAGGACATCAGCCTGTACATCAACAGTCCTGGCGGCTCGGTCTCGGCCGGCATGGCGATTTACGACACCATGCAGTTCGTGAAGCCGGACGTTTCGACGCTGTGCATGGGCCTCGCCGCAAGCATGGGCGCATTCCTGCTGGCGGCCGGCGCGAAGGGCAAGCGCGTCGCGCTGCCGAACGCGCGCGTGATGATCCACCAGCCGCTCGGCGGCGCACGCGGCCAGGCGTCGGACATCGAGATCCAGGCACGGGAAATCCTGTATCTGAAGGAACGTTTGAATCAGTTGCTGTCGCATCACACGGGTCAGCCGGTCGAGCGCATCGCGCGCGACACGGATCGCGACAACTTCATGTCGGGCGACGACGCGCAGGCTTACGGCCTCGTCGACCAGGTGCTTCACAAGCGTCCCTGAGGCGTCCGGAGCGGCGCCGCGCCGGCGCTCGGAGACGAAGCCGGCAAAGCGTGCGAAGTCGCGCATTGGGCGCCACGCCAAAACGCGCTCCGGCGGTCCTCGCGGGTGCGAATCTGCGTCGCGGAATCGAAGCGCGTATCATGTAACAAGAGTGTCCGGAGGCTTACACATTTATGGCGGACAAAAAAGGTTCCAGTAGCGAAAAGCTGCTGTATTGCTCGTTCTGCGGCAAGAGCCAGCATGAGGTGAAGAAGCTCATCGCTGGGCCGTCGGTGTTCATCTGCGATGAATGCATCGACCTGTGCAACGAGATCATTCGCGACGAGGCAGCCGGTGCGGCGGAGGAGGCCGGGCTGACCAAGTCCGACCTGCCGAGCCCGCAGGAAATCAGCGATATCCTCAATCAGTACGTGATCGGCCAGGAACGCGCGAAGAAAATTCTCGCGGTGGCCGTGTACAACCATTACAAGCGGCTCAAGCATCTCGACAAGAAGGACGACATCGAGCTGTCGAAGAGCAACATTCTCTTGATCGGGCCGACCGGCTCGGGCAAGACGCTGCTCGCGCAGACATTGGCGCGCATGCTGAATGTGCCGTTCGTGATCGCCGATGCAACGACGCTGACCGAAGCCGGCTATGTCGGCGAGGACGTCGAGAACATCATTCAGAAGCTGCTGCAGAATTGCAATTACGAAGTCGACAAGGCGCAGCGCGGAATCGTGTACATCGACGAGATCGACAAGATCAGCCGCAAGTCGGACAACCCGTCCATTACGCGCGACGTGTCGGGCGAGGGCGTGCAGCAGGCGTTGCTGAAGCTGATCGAAGGCACGATGGCGTCGGTGCCGCCGCAAGGCGGACGCAAGCACCCGAATCAGGATTTCATCCAGGTCGATACGACCAACATCCTGTTCGTCTGCGGCGGCGCGTTCGACGGACTGGAAAAGGTCATCACGGATCGCACCGAGAAGACCGGCATCGGTTTCGGCGCGAGCGTGAAGAGCAAGCAGGATCGCGACGCGGGCGAAGTGCTGCGCGAAGTCGAGCCGGAAGACCTGATCAAGTTCGGCCTGATTCCGGAGCTGATCGGCCGTCTGCCCGTCGTGGCGACGCTCGGCAAGCTCGATGAAGCCGCGCTGGTGAAGATCCTGATCGAGCCGAAGAACGCGCTCGTGAAGCAGTATCACAAGCTCTTCGCAATGGAGCGCGTCGAACTGGAAATCCGTCCGGCGGCGCTTCAGGCCATCGCGCAGAAGGCCATTCGCCGCAAGACCGGCGCGCGCGGGCTGCGTTCGATTCTGGAACAGGCGTTGCTCGACGTAATGTACGAACTGCCGACCATGAAGGGCGTTTCGAAGGTGATCGTCGACGACAACACGATCGACGGAGACGGCAAGCCGCTGCTCATCTACGAAGACGCACCGAAAGTAGCAGGATCGAACTGAAGCAGGCTGTGTGTCGGCGAAAGGCCGTTCATGGCGACGTGAACGGCCTTTTATTTTTGTCGGTTTATCTTGTGGACGTTACTGACGCGATCTTTGACTAACGACTTTTCCCTTCCGATAAAGGCTTGCAATAGCTCTGACCGGCCTTATTTACGACTGAACTGATTCCACTAATGGGGAAATGAAATGTCAGGAACCCAACTCCTCCCGCAGGAACGCATTACGCTGCCGCTGCTCCCGCTGCGCGACGTAGTCGTTTTCCCGCATATGGTGATTCCGCTCTTCGTCGGGCGGCCCAAGTCGATCAAGGCACTCGAAGCCGCGATGGAAGGCGGCAAGCACATCATGCTCGTCGCCCAGAAAACGGCGGCGAAGGACGAGCCGACCGAAAAGGACATGTACGAAGTAGGGTGTGTCGCCAACATCCTGCAAATGCTGAAACTGCCCGACGGCACGGTGAAAGTGCTCGTCGAAGGCCTGCAGCGCGCGAAAACGCTGTCGATCGAAGAGCAGGAAACGCAATTTTCCTGCGATGTGATGCCGCTCGAGCCGGATCACGCCGACAGCGCCGAAACCGAAGCGCTGCGCCGCGCGATCGTGTCGCAGTTCGATCAGTACGTGAAGCTCAACAAGAAGATTCCGCCGGAGATCCTGACGTCGCTGTCGGGCATCGACGAGGCGGGTCGTCTTGCCGACACTATCGCCGCGCATCTGCCGCTCAAGCTGGATCAAAAGCAGCACATCCTCGAGATGTTCCCTGTGATCGAGCGTCTGGAGCATCTGCTCGCCCAGCTCGAAGCCGAAATCGACATTCTTCAGGTCGAGAAGCGCATCCGTGGCCGCGTGAAGCGTCAGATGGAAAAGAGCCAGCGCGAGTACTACCTGAACGAGCAGGTCAAGGCGATCCAGAAGGAACTGGGCGAAGGTGAAGAGGGCGCGGATCTCGAAGAGCTCGAGAAGCGCATCGCCGCCGCGCGCATGCCGAAGGAAGCCAAGAAGAAGGCCGACGCCGAGCTGAAAAAGCTCAAGCTGATGTCGCCGATGTCCGCGGAAGCGACTGTCGTGCGCAACTACATCGACACGCTGATCGGCTTGCCATGGCGCAAGAAGAGCAAGGTCAACAACGACCTTTCGAATGCCGAGCGCGTGCTCGACGAAGACCATTTCGGTCTCGAAAAGGTCAAGGAACGCATTCTCGAGTACCTCGCGGTGCAACAACGCGTCGAGAAGGTGAAGGCACCGATTCTGTGCCTGGTCGGGCCTCCGGGCGTCGGCAAGACCTCGCTCGGGCAGTCCATCGCTCGCGCGACGAACCGCAAGTTCGTGCGTATGGCGCTCGGCGGCGTGCATGACGAATCCGAAATTCGCGGCCACCGTCGCACGTATATCGGTTCGATGCCCGGCAAGATTTTGCAGAGCCTCACGAAGGTCGGCGTGCGCAATCCGCTTTTCCTGCTCGACGAAGTCGACAAGATGGGCATGGATTTCCGCGGCGATCCGGCATCCGCGCTGCTCGAAGTGCTCGATCCGGAACAGAACCATACGTTCGCGGACCACTACATCGAAGTGGACTTCGACCTGTCCGACGTGATGTTCGTGGCGACGTCGAACTCGCTGAACATTCCGCCGCCGCTGCTCGACCGGATGGAAGTCATCCGCCTGTCGGGTTACACGGAAGACGAGAAGGTCAGCATCGCGACGCGTTACCTGTTGCCGAAGCAGAAGCGCAACAACGGCCTGAAGGACGGCGAGATCGACGTCACGGAACAAGCGATCCGCGACATCATTCGCTACTACACGCGTGAAGCGGGCGTGCGTTCGCTCGAGCGTGAAGTATCGAAGATCTGCCGCAAGGTCGTGAAGATGCTGCTGCTCAAGAAGGCGGAAGGCGCCGTGAAGGTCGACGGCTCCAACCTCGACACCTTCCTCGGCGTGCGCAAGTACGACTTCGGTCTGGCCGCGAAGGAAAACCAGATCGGTCAGGTGACGGGTCTTGCGTGGACGGAAGTGGGCGGCGATCTGCTGACGATCGAAGCAGCGGTGATGCCCGGCAAGGGCGGCGTGATCCGCACGGGTTCGCTCGGCGACGTGATGAAGGAATCCGTCGAAGCGGCGCGCTCGGTCGTGCGTTCACGTTCGCGCCGGCTTGGCATCACGGATGAGTCGTTCGAGAAGAAGGACATCCACATCCACGTGCCGGAAGGCGCGACGCCGAAGGACGGTCCGTCCGCCGGTATCGCGATGACCACGGCGCTGGTGTCGGTGCTGACCGGCATTCCGGTTCGCGCGGATGTCGCGATGACGGGCGAAATCACGCTGCGCGGCGAAGTGCTGCCGATCGGCGGATTGAAGGAGAAGCTGCTGGCAGCGCATCGCGGCGGCATCAAGCTCGTGCTGATTCCTGAAGAAAACACGAAGGATCTGGCCGACATCCCCGACAACGTGAAGAACGCCATCGAGATCGTGCCGGTTCGCTGGATCGATCGGGTGCTGGAACTGGCGCTCGAACGTGCGCCGGAGTCGTTGCCCGAAGACGAAGCGAAGGCAACGCCCGTCGCAGCCGAACAGCAGAAGGACACGCCAGCAACGGGCGAAGTCGTGAAGCACTGAACGCTTGTCGCGGCACGGTTTTAACGCCGTGTTGCGTGAGCGAGGCTAAAAACCCGCGGGCAACCACCCGCGGGTTTTCTTTTTTGCGCGCGGCTTTTCGAAGAGAACTTCTAAAACGCCCGAAGGCCGCGCCGAATAAGGCTCAACCCCGGTTGACACGTGTCTTTCGGCTAAGTTAAATGAGCGCCGCATCCAATCTTATCGAGATGCCATCCGCTTCGATGCCGGACCACATCGATTAAAACGTGCCAATACTGATTCGGGGATCACAATGAACAAGACGGAATTGATCGACCATATCGCGCAGCAAGCCGATATCTCCAAGGCCGCCGCCGGCCGCGCGCTCGATGCGGTCATCGGCGGCGTGAGCGCGACGCTGAAGAAGGGCGGCACCGTGACGCTCGTCGGCTTCGGCACGTTTGCCGTCGGCAAGCGCACCGCGCGCACGGGGCGCAATCCGCGCACGGGCGATGAGATCAAGATCAAGGCCGCGAAAGTGCCGAAATTTCGCCCTGGCAAAGCGCTGAAGGATGCGCTAAACTAGCGGACTCGCTGGATACGGACCTTCGTAAAACGAAGTCTGAATCCAGCAGCAGCGCAAACCGAGTGAATTGCGGACCGGGTGCTTAGCTCAGTTGGTAGAGCGGCGCCCTTACAAGGCGTAGGTCGGGAGTTCGAGCCTCTCAGCACCCACCAGGTCACAGTTCATTGCGCGCTACCCGGAGCGGTAGTTCAGTCGGTTAGAATACCGGCCTGTCACGCCGGGGGTCGCGGGTTCGAGTCCCGTCCGCTCCGCCAGATTCGACAAGAAATCCCGTAAGCTTCACGGCTTGCGGGATTTTTGTTTTGGCGCGTGCTCGTTAAGAATGCTAATCATTGCTTCGCATCATTGAATGCTTGCTGGACGCAAACTTTCAACTGAAACATCGCCCGTTACGAAAAGGGGACGCGAGAATTTCACATCGGGCGGTGCAAATCCCGCCCGCCTTTCGCCTTTTCCTCGTCCACTGTTGTAATATCGAGCGTTTTGTTATAACCACGCAGCGCTACGCATGCTCGACTTCTTCCGTAATCACCAGCGCCTGATGATGGCTCTGCTGATCCTGATCATCGTGCCCGGTCTGGGCATGGTCGGGATTCAGGGCTTCAGCAACTATTTCGACGAAAGTTCCTACGTCGCCAGCGTGAATGGCCACAAGATCACGCGCGCCGAATTCGACAGCGCTTTCCGCCAGCAGGTGGACCGCGCCCGCTCGATGCTCGGTTCCCAATTCGACGCCAAGATGTTCGACACGCCCGAAGCGCGCGCCGCGATGGTCGATAGTCTCGTGCAGCAACGCGCGATGGCCGACGAAACGCAGCGTCTGCATCTGACCGCCTCCGACGACGCCGTGCGCCGGGCGCTGCTGAACGATCCGGTGATCTCGTCGCTCAAGAAGCCCGACGGCAGCATCGACCTCGATCGCTACAAGCAACTGCTCGCGATGCAGGGCATGACGCCCGCGCAGTACGACGAGCGCATGCGCTACACGATCGCGACCGGACAGATTCCGGGCAGCATTCAAGGCACGGCGTTCACGTCGAAGTCGCTCGCGCAAAGCCTGACCGAACTCGCGGAACAGAAGCGCTCGGTGCAGGGTCTGTCGCTGCGCGCGGCCGATTACACCGCGAAGGTCCAGCCGACCGACGCGCAACTCACCGCCTACTACGAAGCGCATCGCAACGATTTCGCGACGCCCGAAACCGCCACGATCCAGTATCTGCTGCTGTCGCCGTCGACGATCGCGGCCGCATCGAAGCCGAGCGACGCCGATCTCAAGAAGTACTACGACGACAACATCCAGCGCTATCGCACCGAAGCGCAAGTGCGCGCGAGCCACATTCTCGTGAACGCACCGAAGGACGCGAGCGCGGCCGACAAGGCGAAGGCCAAGCAGAAGGCCGAAGACCTGCTCGCGCAAGTCAAGGCGCATCCGGATCAGTTCGCGCAAATCGCGCAGAAGAACTCCGACGATCCCGGCTCTGCAGGCAAGGGCGGCGATCTCGGCTACTTCGCGCGCGGTCAGATCGCGGGCGGCAAGGCTTTCGACGACGCCGCATTCGGCCTGAAGAAGGGCGAAGTCAGCAATATCGTCGAGTCGGATTTTGGCTATCACATCATTCAGGCGACCGACGTGAAGCCTTCCGTCACGAAGCCGTTCGACGAAGTGAAGGACTCGATCGCGAAGGATTACGCGGCTCAACAGGGCACGAAGGGTTTCGCCGACGACGCGCAAGGCTTCACCGATCTCGTCTACGAGAAGGCCAAGTCGCTGCAGCCGGCCGCGGACAAGTACAAGCTGACTGTGCAGAGCGCAACGGTCGGTCCGAAGCCGAATCCGCAATTGCCGCAAGACAATCCGCTCAACAATCCGAAGTTCCTCGCGGCCGTGTTCGCGCCGGATGCCGTGAAGGACCGCAACAACACGCAGGCAATCGACGTCGGCAACAACACGCTGATCGCCGCGCGCGTCACCGACTACAAGGCCTCGACCGTTCCCGCGTTCGACGTCGTGAAGGACGACGTGCGCAAGAAGGTCGTCGCGGAAATGGCTGCGGCGATGGCGAAGAAGGAAGGCGAGGCGAAGCTCGCGGATCTGCAGAAGTCGAAGTCGACCGACGGCTTCACGTCGCCTATCACCGTCTCGCGCAATGATACGCAAGGCTTGCCGCCCGTCGCGTTGAGCGCGATCTTCAAGGCGGATGGATCGAAGCTGCCGTCGTATGTCGGCGTCGATCTCGGTGCGGAAGGCTACGCGATTTATCGTGTGAACGGCATCGAGAAGGCCGCGCCGGTCGCCGCCGATCGTCTCGCCGGCGCACAGCAGCAAGTCGCGCAGGTCTACGCGCAGGCCGACATGGAGGCGTACCTCAACTCGCTGAAGGCTCGCTCGAAGGTCAAGCTGAGCCAGGCCCCGGCACCGTCGTCGAACTGATCGGCGCTGACATCATCGAAAAGCCCCGCTTCCGAAAGAAAGCGGGGCTTTTTTGCTTTGCTACGCCGCTACGAGACGGCAGCAGGATGCTTACAGGCAAGCCTGAATATCGCCGGTTGCCTGACTGCCGGCAGCGCCCGAGGCGCGGAAACCGACCCACGTACCGGAGCCCGAGCGCGCTGGCTGCACCACCGCGGCGGCGCCATTCGGCGGCTGCTGGCCGGGCACATAGACGTCGACGCCCTGATTGTTGGCGAGCGTGTTCTGCGACACGACCTGCTGCTGTGACTTTTCGGCCCACTTTTGCGCGATGCACTGCGCGACGACATTGGGCGCCTGCTTGCTCATGCCGACTTGTTGCACGTTGGCGGGCGGCTGTGCGGCACAAGCCGAGAGCGCGACGGCCAGGCCGAGGAGAGGGATAAGTTTCACGTGACCTCCTTGTAGAGTCGCTCACGAGACGAGCGGGTTATAAGAGTTACGCGAAAGTCTCAGATATCTGAATCGTGGCCGTGTTCCGCGTTGGTTCTGCAAGAGCTGTCGCGGCCAGCGTCGTCCTAATGCGACGCACTGGCGCCCAGCAAGGGTTTCAAGGTTGGCCAGACGTTTTCCAACAGCAAAGGCTGGGCCTGCACCGTCGGATGAATCTGGTCCGCCTGGAACATGGCGGGCTTGTCAGCGATGCCGGCAAGCAGGAACGGCACGAGCGGCACGTTCTTGTCCTTCGCGATGCGCTCATAGACGGCGTGGAACTTTTGCGTATAGTCCGGGCCGTAATTGGGCGGGACGTACATGCCGATGAGTAAAACCTTCGCATGCGCCGCCTGCGAGGCATCGACGATGCTGCGCAGATTCGTCTCCGTCGTCGCGAGCGGCACGCCGCGCAGCGCATCGTTCGCGCCGAGTTCGACGATCACGACCGCGGGCTTCAGGCGAGAAAGCACCGCGGTCAATCGTGCGCGCCCGCCGCTCGTGGTGTCCCCGCTGATGCTCGAATTGGCGACGCTATAATCGAAACGCTCCTTCGCAAGCTTGTCGCGCAAGAGGTTGACCCAGCCGGTGTCGCGCGGCAGGCCGTATTCGGCCGACAGGCTGTCGCCCAGCACGACGATCGCGGGCTTCGGTTGCGCTGCGGCTTGCGCATCGGCGGCATGCGCTGTCGCCGAACATGCCGCCATCAACAGGATCGCCGGCACGAGGCCGCGCAAGTTAATTTTCAGAGTGTCCATGCAAAACAATATCGAGCCGGTCATCGAAGTTCGGGGGTTAAGCAAGCGAGTGAAGGACGCAACGGGCGAGCTCACGATTCTCGATCAGATCGATCTGTCGATCGCGAAGGGCAGCAGCGTCGCGATCGTCGGTGCATCGGGCTCGGGCAAGTCGACATTGCTCGGCCTGCTCGCCGGATTGGACAGCGCGAGCGAGGGCTCGGTTCGTCTGCTCGGCAAGGAGTTGTCGACCCTGAACGAAGACGAACGGGCCGCGCTCAGAAGCGGCGCGGTCGGCTTCGTGTTTCAGTCGTTCCAGTTGATGCCGCACCTGACCGCGCTCGAAAACGTGATGCTGCCGCTCGAACTGCGCGCCGAGATGCCTCACGGCGAGATCGCGGCGCGCGCCCGCTCGCTTCTCGATCAGGTCGGTCTCGCGCAGCGCACGGGCCACTATCCGAAGCTGCTTTCCGGCGGCGAACAGCAGCGCGTCGCGCTCGCGCGTGCCTTCGTCACGCATCCGGCCGTGCTCTTCGCCGAC
The DNA here is from genome assembly GCF_023630765.1 of Caballeronia sp. ATUFL_F2_KS9A. Lineage (NCBI taxonomy): Bacteria > Pseudomonadati > Pseudomonadota > Betaproteobacteria > Burkholderiales > Burkholderiaceae > Caballeronia > Caballeronia sp. ATUFL_F2_KS9A. The sequence goes on from NZ_JALQEK010000004.1 coordinate 99,664, forward strand.
GAACCCACGGGCAGCCTCGATGCCGCCACGGGCTACGCGATCATCGACCTGATGTTCGAGATGAACCGCCGCAACGGCGCGACGCTCGTGCTCGTCACGCACGACGCCGAACTCGCCGAGCGCTGCGACGCGACGGTGACGATCGAAGCGGGGCGGCTCGTCAACGGCATCGGCGTATAAAAAAACCCGCGACGCCGAAGCGCCGCGGGCCACCTTCTTCAACGCACGCTTCAGCGCTTCAAAGCCTCGCGCGCACGCGCGATCAACGCAGATGTCGACGAATCGTGCTTGGCCGGATCGGCGCTCGCGGCGGTGATATCGGCCTCGACGACCTTGCCGAGAATCTTGCCGAGCTCGACGCCCCACTGATCGAACGAGTTGATGTCCCACACCGTGCCCTGCACCAGCACCTTGTGCTCGTAGAGCGCGATGAGCGCGCCGAGCGACTGGGGCGTGAGCGCGTCGAGCATGATGGTCGTCGTCGGACGGTTGCCGGGGAAGCTCAGATGCGTCGCCAGTTCCTCCTTGCCCGGACCCGCGACCTTCTTCGCTTCTTCGAGCGTGCGGCCGAGCATGAGCGCCTCGCTCTGCGCGAAGCAGTTGGCGAGCAGCTTCGCGTGATGATCGACGAGCGGATGCTCCGGCGTCAGCACGGCGATGAAGTCGATCGGAATGATCGTCGGCCCTTGATGCAGCATCTGGAAGAACGCGTGCTGGCCGTTCGTGCCAGGCTCGCCCCAGATCACGGCGGCGGTCGGGTAATCGACCATCTTGCCGTCGAGACGCGCCGACTTGCCGTTGCTCTCCATTTCGAGCTGCTGGAGATACGAAGGCAGATAGTGCAGCGCCTGCGAATACGGCGCGACGAGATCGCTCTGCGAACCGAAGAAATTGCGATACCAGATGCCGATCATGCCCATCAGCACCGGCAGGTTCTTGTCGAGCGGCGCGGTGCGGAAGTGCTCGTCCATCGCGGCCGCGCCTTGCAGCAGCGCGTCGAAATTCTGCGGACCCACCGACAGCATGATCGACAGCCCCACCGCCGACCACAGCGAGTAGCGTCCGCCGACCCAGTCCCACATCTCGAAGACGTTTTCCTTCGCGATGCCGAACTTGACCACTTCAGCCGGATTCGCCGACACGCCGACGAAATGCTTCGCGAGCTGATCTTCGGGGCAGCCGGACTTCAGGAACCAGTCGCGCATCGAATGCGCGTTCGTCATCGTTTCGAGCGTCGTGAAGGTCTTTGAGACGACGATCGCGAGCGTTTCTTCGGCGTCGACTTGCTGAAGGACGTTCCAGAGATCCGCGCCGTCGACATTCGATACGAAATGCGTGTCCAGATCCTTCGACGCCAGATGATGCAGCGCGTGCACGACCATCTTCGGCCCGAGATCCGATCCGCCGATGCCGATATTCACAACATGGCGAATGCGCTTGCCGGTATAGCCCGTCCACGAGCCGTCGCGAACCTTGTCGGCGAAGGCGGCCATCTTGGCCTTTTCCTTCTGCACCTGTTCGTGGAAGGGCGCATCCGGCGACTGCGCGCGCAGCGCGGTATGCAGCACGGCGCGATGTTCGGTGATGTTGACGATATCGCCACGGAACATCGCGTCGCGGCGTTCGGTGACTTTGGCCTGCCGCGCGACTTCGACGAGCAGCTTGAGCGTTTCGTCCTTCACGCGGTTCTTCGAAAAGTCGATGGCGAGGCCGCCGCCCGCGAAAGTGAGGCGCTCGGCGCGCGTCGGCGTGGTGTCGTTCTGCGGCGCGAACCAGTCGCGCAGGCGCTCGCCGGAGATGGCATCGTAATGCGTCTGGAGCGCCGACCAGGCAGGAAGCGAGTTGAGCATCGAGTTTTGGGTCATGAGCGGTCCGTTAGTCTGAAGGTGACAGAGGAATACGTTCGTGCGATTGCGGCTCGCCTGCCTGTGCGTCGTGTCTGGTGAACGCGACTGAAGCAGATGTGAGCGGCCGCGGTTGCCCGAATCAAAAAAGAGTATAGCGACGATGCATGAACGGATGCTTGCAAAGCGTCACGGCGGCCTTGCAATGGGACGCGCGAAAACCGTCAGTTGCGCGCGTGCTCCGCGTAAAAGCGGCGGTTGATGAGACTTCGCACGACGGGCGCGAGTTCTCCGGCAGTCAATCCGGCCGGGCCGATGCCGCCGTCGCTGAGCGTCTGCGCGGCGAGGCCGTGCAGCCAGACGCCCGCGAGCGCCGCTTCGTATGCAGGAAGCTTCTGCGCGAGCAATGCTCCGATCAATCCGCCGAGCACGTCGCCGGTACCGCCCGTGGCGAGTCCCGCGTTGCCGGTCGGATTGACGGCGACGCGGCCATCGGGCGAGGCGATCACGGTGCCGGAGCCCTTGAGCACCGCAATGGCCGCATAGCGCGCGGCGAGCTGGCGCGCGGCCGCGATGCGATCGGCCTGAACGGCTTTCGCGTCGGTTTGCAATAGACGCGCGGCTTCCAGCGGATGCGGCGTGAGGATGCACGGATCGCCCTGCGCGCCGCGCGCCGCGACGGCGGAGGCGAGCGCGTCGTCTTTCGCGATGAGATTGAGCGCGTCGGCATCGAGCAATTTCGGGACATCGAGCTCCAGCGCGTCGGTCAGCACCGTTTTGGCGCGCTCGCTCGGGCCCATGCCGCAGCCGATGGCGAGCGCGTCCATCCTGTCGAGCGCGAGGTCATCGACGTGATGCAGCATCAGCTCGGGATGCGGCGGATCGTAAGGCGGAAAGCCTTCGCCAAGAAACGCGACGTGCACCTTGCCCGCGCCGCCGTAGAGCGCCATGCGCGCGGCGAGAACCGGCGCGCCGCACATGCCGGTATCGCCGCCGACCACCGCGAGCGAGCCGAACGTGCCTTTGTTGGTCGCGTTGTCGCGTGGCGGCATGCATGCGCCGAATAGCGCGGGCGCGTTGAGCACGATCGACGGCGCCGCGCTCGCATCGACTTCCAGCGTCGAAACGAAAAGGCGTCCCGTCAGATCGCGGCCCAGCGACGTGAAATGCCCCGGCTTCGCGCCGATGAAGGTGATCGTGTCCGTTGCGCGCACGGCTTCGCCGCCGTTCACGGGCGCGCCGGTGTCGCTGTTCAGGCCGCTCGGGACGTCGAGCGCGAGCACGCGCCCCGACGCGCGCGCGCGCCGCGTCATGCGCGCGGCGATTTCCGCGAACACGCCTTCGAGCGGCCGCGTGAGACCGATGCCGAACATGCCGTCGACGAGCCAGCCGAAGCCGTCGAACGAGGCGGGCGGCTTGTCGTCGATCGAGACGCCGGCCGCGCGCGCCGCGTCGAGCGCCCAGCGCGCGTCGTCGGGCTTCACTTCGACCGGCATGCACACGCGCACCGGAATGCCCGCGCGATGCAGGCGCTCGGCCATCACGAGCGCGTCGCCGCCGTTGTTGCCGGGGCCGGCCGCGAGCCACACCGGCAACGCACGCGAATCCGGATCGTGCTCCAGCGCATCGATGACGCATTGCGCGGCGGCCGCGCCCGCGCGCGCCATCAGCGTATGCGGCGGCAGCGCGGCGGCTGCGCGCGCTTCGAGCGTGCGCAGCTCGGCGAGCGTCAGAAGCGTGAGCGGATCGTCTTTGGGAGTGAAATAGGGCGAGCGGGCAGCGGTCATGGCGGCGGGCGGGAAAGCGCTTTGGAAACCCGGCGTCCGCAGCATTCGTGCCCGTCGCAGCGCGCTGCTAGAAGCGTTCGGGGCTCAGCGCGGCAAGGGTATCGGCGGGAACATCGGGCGTAACGCCGGAAACGAGATCCGCGATCACTTTAGCAGACCCGCACGCGAGGCCCCAGCCCGCCGGGCCGTGCGCGGCGTTCACGAAAAGCCGCGGATGGCGCGTCGCGCCGACGAGCGGCAGGCCGTCGGCGGTCACGAGGCGCAGCCCTTCCCACGCGCGCGCAGCGGAGACGCGCGCCGCGCCCGGAATCCAGTCGTGCGTGCCTTGGCCGAGCAGATCGAGCGCGCGGCGCGAGAGCGAGGCGTCGAGCGGCTTGTCGGCCTTGGACGCGCTCTGGAACACGCCCGCGCCGCCCACGCGCAGCCGCTGGTTGATGCGCGTCATCGTGATGCGCTTGATCGAATCGACGACCGTCAGATGCGGCGCGCGCTCCTCGTACGCGACGGGCGCGGTGAGCGTATGCACGCGCAGCGGAAAGAGCGACGACGCCGACTTGGAGCCGCCGATGAGCCCCGGCGTGCCCGTGCCCGCCGCGACGACGATGGCGTCCGCCGTGATGAGCTCGACATCGGCGCTGCGCTTTTTGCCTTCGTGCGGACCGGCGAGCTGGACGGCCGCGCGGCCATCGTCCAGACGCAGCGACGCCACCGCGCGATGCATGCGGAACTGCACGCCGCCGTCTTCGAGCACCTGCTTCAGTTGCTTGGTGAAGAGCGGGCAGTTCGCGGTGCGCTCGTCGGGCAGCAGCACGCCGCCCGCGAATTCCGGGAAATCCGGCACGGAAGGCTCGATGGCGACGCATTCCTCGGGCGTCAGCAGTTGATGCGCAACGCCGCGACTTCTGAGCAGATCGATGGCCGGCTGCGCGTCTTCGAGCTCGCGCGGCTGTCTGAAGACGTGCAGCACGCCGCGGCGCTGCTCGAAATCGAGTTCCAGCCGGCTTTCGATGTCCGCGAGCACGCGCCGCGACACATCGACGATCGGCTGCAGATGTGCGTACTGCGCCGCGAACGCCTCGGGATCGCGCAGCGTCGCGAGCTGCTTCAGAAAATCGCGCGCGGCCGAGTCGAAGCCGGTCTTGACCACCATGCCGCTTTGCTTCGAGCGGCTCGACGCCATGAACGTCGGCCCGAACCAGACATCGAGCGGCGAGGGCAGCAGCGCGCCGCCCTGGCCGTAGGTGGCGCCTTGCGCGACGGTCGCGTGGCGCTCGACCACGCACACGCGATGACCGGCCGCATGTAATTGACAGGCGGTGGCGATGCCGGCGATTCCTCCGCCGATGACGATGACATCCATGACTTTTTGTGCCCGAAGGCGCGAGATTGCAGTGCGGCGTGACGCTCGGGCAGGACGCCCGGCTGCTGCGTTGACGGTGAAACGACAGGCTGGCGGCGTGATTCGGCACGCGCCGTACCCGGAGAAAGCGCGCCATGATAGCGCCAAAATCGTTTGCGGGGGACGGCGAGCCGGGCGCTCATGTGGCCCGCGGCACGCTCGATCCCCGATGGCCGGCCCGGCGCGGACAATTTCGGGATGCGCGACGATCCGTTTCGCGTCGCCGCTGCACCGTGGCGCGCCACGCGGACGGACCGCCCCGGCCGATTTCGAGACGCTTCCGGGTTATAATCGCGGTCTTCCTTTCGCCTCACGCCGTTTAGCGTGCTCGAGTCCGAATTTGCGAATATCCGGTTTGCAAAAAGCGATCGAGCGTCGCGCGAGCGGCACACAGACGTCATCGACGCACCGTCACAATGGCCCACTTCTCGTGTTTCCCCGGCGCTTCGGCCCTCTCCGATTTCCGTCAGACCCGCCTTCTCGAAACGCTCGCCCGCATCGACGCGAACATCGTCGGCGTGCGCGGCCAGTTCCTGCATTTCGTCAACGCGTCCGAGCCGCTCACCGACGATGACAACAGCCGCATCGCCGCGCTGATGCACTACGGCGCGCCGTTCGCGGACTCGAAAGAGCGCGGTCATGTCGAGACGTTCATGGTCGTGCCGCGCTTCGGCACGGTCTCGCCGTGGGCGAGCAAGGCGACCGACATCGCGCATCACTGCGGCCTCGAGAAAGTGCGTCGCATCGAGCGCGGCGTCGAATTCTCGGTCGTCATGAAAAGCGGCTTCCTCGGCGGCAAGAAGGCGCTGTCGGACGAAGCGCGCGCGGCCGTCGCGGATGCGCTGCACGACCGCATGACGGAAAGCGTCGCGGCATCGCGCGACCAGGCGCTGCATCTCTTCGACGAGCTGCCCGCGAAGCCTTTGCAGACCGTCGACATCATCGGCACGGGCCGCCGTGCGCTCGAGGCCGCGAACGCCGAGCTCGGCCTCGCGCTCGCGGAAGACGAGATCGACTATCTCGTGAACGCGTTCGAGAGCCTGAAGCGCAATCCGACCGACGTCGAACTGATGATGTTCGCGCAGGCCAACAGCGAGCATTGCCGCCACAAGATCTTCAATGGCGAATGGACCATCGACGGCGAAAAGCAGGACATGTCGCTGTTCCAGATGATCCGCAACACGGAAAAGCTGAATCACGCGGGCACGATCGTCGCGTATTCGGACAATTCGGCGATCATGGAGGGCGGCGTCGCGGAACGCTGGTTCCCGCGCGGCGCCGACGAGCAGTATCGGCGCAACGTGGAATTGACCCACACGCTGATGAAGGTCGAAACGCACAATCACCCGACCGCGATTTCCCCGTTCGCGGGCGCGGCGACGGGCTCGGGCGGCGAAATCCGCGATGAAGGCGCGACGGGCCGCGGCGCGCGTCCGAAGGCCGGTCTCGCGGGCTTCACCGTGTCGAACCTCGATCTGCCCGACGCGCGCGAAAAGTGGGAAAACGACCGCGACGCCGCCGTGCCGCTCACGCAACGCAATCCGTCCGACGAGCACGCGCCGTATGGCCGCCCGGACCGCATCGCGTCGCCGCTGCAGATCATGATCGACGGCCCGATCGGCGCTGCCGCGTTCAACAACGAATTCGGCCGCCCGAACCTCGGCGGCTATTTCCGCACCTACGAGCAGAACGTCGCGGGCCGCGTGCGCGGCTATCACAAGCCGATCATGATCGCGGGCGGCATCGGCAATATTTCGGATCAGCACACGCACAAGCTCGACCTGCCGGCCGGCACGCTCTTGATCCAGATCGGCGGGCCGGGCATGCGTATCGGCATGGGCGGTGGCGCGGCATCGTCGATGGCGACGGGCGCGAACACCGCCGAACTCGATTTCGACTCGGTCCAGCGCGGCAATCCGGAAATCCAGCGGCGCGCGCAGGAAGTCATCAATACGTGCTGGCAGTTGGGCGGGGGCAATCCGATCCTGTCGATCCACGACGTCGGCGCGGGCGGCATCTCGAACGCGTTCCCGGAGCTCGTCGATGGCGCGGGCAAGGGCGCGCGCTTCGAGTTGCGCAAGGTTCAGCTCGAGGAAAGCGGTCTGTCGCCGCGCGAAATCTGGTCGAACGAGGCGCAAGAGCGTTACGTGCTGGCGATTTCGCCCGCCGATCTGCCCGCGTTCCAGGCGATTTGCGAGCGCGAACGCTGCCCGGTGGCGGTCGTCGGCGTGGCGACGGACGAACGTCAGCTGAAGCTGATCGACGACGCCAACGAAGGCCAGGAACCCGTCGACATGCCGATGGACGTGCTGCTCGGCAAGCCGCCCAAGATGCATCGCGATGTGAAGCGTGAGAATGCGCAATTCACGCCCGTCGACGTGACGGGTCTGTCGCTGTCCGAAGTCGCTGTCGACGTGCTCAAGCATCCGACGGTCGCGAGCAAGTCGTTCCTCATCACGATCGGCGACCGTTCGGTCGGCGGCACGACCGCGCGCGACCAGTTCGTCGGTCCGTGGCAGGTGCCCGTCGCCGATTGCGCGATCACGACGATGGATTACGCGGGCTTTCGCGGCGAAGCGATGACGATGGCCGAGCGCACGCCGCTCGCCGTCATCGACGCGCCCGCGTCCGGCCGCATGGCAGTGGGCGAGGCGGTGACGAACATCGCGTCCGCGCCGATCGAATCGCTCAACAAGCTGAAGCTCTCCGCGAACTGGATGGCCGCGTGCGGCAGCGCCGGCGAAGACGCCGCGCTTTACGACACCGTGAAGGCGATCGGCATGGAACTGTGCCCGGCGCTCGGCATCAGCATTCCCGTCGGCAAGGATTCGCTGTCGATGCGCACCAAGTGGCAGGACGCACGCGGCGGCGCGCGCGAAGTGGTGTCGCCGGTGTCGCTCATCATCTCGGCGTTCGCGCCGGTCGAGGACGTGCGCCGGCATCTCACGCCGCAACTCGTCGACGATACCGACACGGTGCTGATCTCGATCGATCTCGGGCGTGGCCGCAACCGCATGGGCGGCAGCATTCTCGCGCAGGTCACGCAGCAGGTCGGCGACGCAGTGCCCGATGTCGACGATCCCGAAGACCTCAAGCGCTTCTTCGCGGCGATCCAGGCTTTGAATGCCGATGGCAAGCTGCTTGCCTATCACGACCGCTCGGACGGCGGCCTGTGGGCGACGGTCTGCGAAATGGCGTTCGCGGGGCATGTGGGCGTGTCGCTGAACATCGACATGCTGACGCTCGACGCCGATCACGAATCCGATTACGGCGACGCGAAAGACTGGGCCAAGCAGACGAGCGGCCGCCGCGACGACCGCACGATCCGCGCGCTGTTCTCGGAAGAGCTCGGCGCGGTCGTGCAGGTGCGCGCATCAGATCGCGACGCGGTGCTCGGCGCGCTGCGCGAACACGGTTTGTCGGCGTGCTCGCATGTGATCGGCAAGCCGAACCGGAGCGGCGCGGTCGAAATCTATCGCGACGCGAAGAAGATTTTCGATGCGCCGCGCGTCGAGTTGCATCGCGCGTGGAGCGAAGTGAGCTGGCGCATCGCGCGTCTGCGCGACAACCCGGCCTGCGCCGACGCCGAATACGACGCGCTGCTCGACGCCGCCGATCCTGGCATCGCGCCGGTGCTGACCTTCGATCCGGCGGAAGACGTCGCTGCGCCGTTCATCGCGACGGGCAAGCGTCCGCGTGTCGCGATCCTGCGTGAACAGGGCGTGAACTCGCATCTGGAAACGGCATACGCGTTCGATCGCGCCGGCTTCGATGCACACGACGTCCACATGAGCGACCTGCTCGAAGGGCGCGCCACGCTCGCCGATTTCGCGGGCGCGGTCGCGTGCGGCGGCTTCTCGTACGGCGACGTGCTCGGCGCGGGCGAGGGCTGGGCGAAGACGATCCGCTTCAACGCGAAGCTCGCCGACATGTTCGCGGCGTTCTTCGCGCGTCCGGATACCTTCGCGCTCGGCATCTGCAACGGCTGCCAGATGATGTCGAGCCTCGCGTCGATCATCCCGGGCGCGGAAAGCTGGCCGAAGTTCACGCGCAACAAGTCGGAGCAGTTCGAGGCGCGTTTCTCGCTCGTCGAAGTGCAGAATTCGCCGTCGATCTTCTTCGCGGGCATGGAAGGCTCGCGCATTCCGGTGGCGGTCGCGCACGGCGAAGGTTTCGCTGACTTTTCGCAGCAAGGCGATCCGGCGCAGGCGCTCGTCGCGATGCGATACGTCGATCATCGCGGCAATGCGACGGAGCAGTATCCGTTCAATCCGAACGGATCGCCGCAGGGCATTACGTCCGTGACGACGCCCGATGGCCGCTTCACCGTGCTGATGCCGCACATGGAACGCGTGCATCGCAACGTGCAGATGAGCTGGACGCCCGACGACTGGACCACCGACGGCAGCCCGTGGCTGCGCGTGTTCCAGAACGCGCGACGCTTCCTCGGCTAATCGCGCATCGTCGCATGGCTGGACCGAACACCCCGAAGCTGACGCTTCGGGGTGTTTTTATTTTTGAGCCCGTTCCATAACACTGCCTTCCGGCAAATATCCCAAAATAATCAACGCGTAAGTTGCGGGTATAGTGCTTCGGCGCGTCGCGAGGCGCGTTTGACCACGGAGGAGAAATGAGGCAGTTGCCATCAAAATATTTAGGTATACGGAATTTATTGGCGATGACGATCATCGCGTCGTCGTGTCTCGTCGCGGCGTGCGGCGACAGCTCGGATTCGGGTTCGGCCAATCTCTCGCCGACGGCGCGCGCGGCGGCGCTCGGCGAGAACCTGATGGTGCGCGTGGACATCGACGGCAACGATGCCGCGAAGTCCGGCACGAACTGCGCCGATCTCGGCGCCGACTGGGCCAGTTGCGCGCGCGGCAAGCTGATTCTCGAAAACACCGGCAGCCGCAGTCTCGCGGCAGGCGGCTGGACGCTGTACGTGTACAGCATCCGGCGCATTTTGATGGTCGAACATCCGGCGTTCGCGTGGAAGCACGTCACCGGCGATCTCTACGCGCTGACGCCGCGCGCGGGCGCTTTCACGCTCGGCGCGGGCGAGCGCATCGAAGTGCCGTTCGTCGGGGAGTACTGGTATCAGCGCTACAGCGATCTGTTGCCGCGCGCGTATGTCGTGGCGGACGGCAATGCGGCGCCTGCCATCCTCAAGCACAACGATACCGACGATGAAACCCGCTACGTCGATCGCATTCCGCCGATCGCGGACGACGCAGCGGCATTCGCCGCAACGCCCGCGCAAGTGCAACGCGCACGCGCCGAAGCCGCGTTGCCATCGGCGCAGCAGACCGCCGCGCGCGCGGTGCCGGCGGTGCTGCGTTCGACGGCGGGTGAGGGCGCGGCGCAGGTCGGCGGAATCGATTTGTCGGCGTCCGGTTTGACATCGTCGCAAGTGGCGGCGCTCACGTCGCGCGCGGCGACGCTCGGTCTGACCGGCGCGGCCGTGCGCGTGAGCGGGCAGATCGCCGGAGGCGCATTGCCGGCCGATATCGCGCGCGCGGGCGGTTATCGGCTGACGATCGCGCAAGACGGCGTGAAGATCGACGCCTTCGATGCGGGCGGGCTGTTCTACGGCGTGCAGACCTTGCTCTCGCTTACGCCCGCGGGCGGCGGCAGCGTGCCGGCGATGACCATCGAAGACGCGCCGCGATACACGCATCGCGGCATGCACGTCGACGTCGCGCGCAACTTCCGTCAGCCCGCCACGTTGCGCCGTCTGATCGACCAGATGAGCGCATACAAGCTCAACCGGCTACACCTGCATCTCACCGACGATGAAGGCTGGCGCATCGAAATTCCCGGTCTGCCGGAGCTGACCGAAATCGGCGCGAAGCGTTGCCACGATCTCACGGAAACGCAGTGCCTGTTGCCGCAGCTCGGCTCCGGTCCCGACAATCGCTCGGGCGGCGGCTATCTGAGCCGCGCAGAATATGTCGCGCTGCTTCGTTATGCTGCGGATCGCTTCGTCGAGATCATTCCGGAAATCGACATGCCGGGCCACGCGCGCGCCGCGGTCGTGTCGATGGAAGCGCGTTACCAGCGTCTTGCGGCGCTCGGCAACAAGGCGGCCGCGAACGCGTACCGTCTGCTCGATCCGGCCGATACATCGAACACGACGACCGTCCAGTTCTACGACCGCCGCAGCTTCCTGAATCCGTGCTCGGACGGTGCGCAGCGTTTCGCATCGAAGGTGATCGGCGAAGTCGCGTCGATGCATCGCGAAGCGGGCGCACCGCTTTCCGTGTGGCACTTCGGCGGCGACGAGGCGAAGAACATCCTTCTCGGCGGCGGTTTCCAGCCGCTCGACGGCACCGATCCCGGCAAGGGCCGCGTGAACCTCGCGTTGCAGGACAAGCCGTGGGGACGCTCGCCGCAGTGCGCGGCGATGATCGCGTCGGGCAAGGTTGCATCCGTCGACGAACTGCCGTCGATCTTCGCGCGCCAGGTCAGCCAGATCGTGCGCGCGAACGGCATCGGCACGATGGCCGCGTGGCAGGACGGCATCAAGCACGCGAACGGTCCGCAGGATTTCGCGACGTCGAACGTGATGGTGACGATGTGGGACACGATCTTCTGGGGCGCGTCCGACACCGTGCAGACGCTCGGCAGTCAGGGCTACAAGACGGTGCTCGCGCTGCCGGATTATCTGTACTTCGACTTCCCCTATGCCTTCGATCAGCGCGAGCGCGGGTATTACTGGGGCTCGCACGCGACGGACAGCTTCAAGACGTTCTCGCTCGCGCCTGACAATCTGCCGCAGAACGCGGAGATCATGCCCGATCGCGACGGCAAACCGTTCGAAGTGACGAGCGCTGGACCGGCGCCGCGTATCGAAGGCATTCAGGGACAAGCCTGGGCGGAAGTGATGCGTACGGATCAGCAGTTCGAGTACATGGCGTATCCGCGCTTGCTTGCGCTTGCGGAACGCGCGTGGCATCGGGCCGCGTGGGAACGTCCTTACGTGCAGGGCGAGCGCTACAAGCTCGGCGACACCGACAAGGTCGACAAGGCCGCGCTCGCAGCGGACTGGGCGGGCTTCATGAGCGTGGTGCAGAACCGCGAAATGGCGAAGCTGACGCGCTCGGGCGCGGTGGTCAGGACGAAGCTGGGCGGTTGACGGCGCATGAAACGGCAAAGCCGCCCGAAGGGCGGCTTTGTTACCAACGAACAAGCAAGCGCGCTTACTTCACCACCGCCTTGTTCCGCAAGCCTTCCTCGAACGCTTGCAGCTTTTCCTGCTGCATTTGCTGCGCGATCTGCGCCTTCACCTGATCGAACGGCGGCGGGGCGACATCACGCGCATCGTCCAGACGGATGATGTGCCAGCCGAACTGCGTCTTCACCGGCTCGGACGTCATTTCGCCCTTCTTCAGCTTCTCCGCGGCCGCGCCGAATTCAGGCACGTAAGCCGAAGGCGAGGACCAGTCCAGATCGCCGCCGTTCTTGCCCGATCCCGGGTCCTTCGAATATTGCTTCGCGAGATCTTCGAAGCTCGCACCGGCCTTGATCTTCGCGATCAGATCCTTCGCCTGCGCTTCGTCCTCGACGAGAATGTGATGCAGATGCAGTTCCTTGCCGCCGCCGTTTTGCTTGACGAGCTCCTCATAGCGCGCCTTGATCTCGGCGTCGGTCGGCGTGTTCTTCTTCACGAAATCTTCGATCAGCGCGCGCAACACCACGGTCTGCTGTGCGACGGCGACCTGCGCCTTCACGTCGGGACGCGTCGCGATGCCTTCGCGCGCGGCTTCCTGCATCAGGATTTCGCGGTTGATGAGTTCCTCGCGCACCGCCTGCTGAAGCTGCGGCGAATCCTGCTGACCTTGCGCCACGAGTTGCTTCACGAGCGCATTGGCGCGCGACGTGGGAATCGGCGTGCCGTTGACGACGGCGATGTTTTGCGCAAACGCAGGAGCAGCCGCGAATGCAGCCAGCAACACCCAGACGCGGGTTTTTTTCAAAGTCATCGGAGGTTCCTAACTGAACAAACAGACGCCTTCAAAGGCGAGATTTAAGAGGCAAGGCTTAGGGTCGAACCGCGCGCGGGTTTATTCGAATTGTTCTGCGAACTCTTGCGGCGTGTAGGCCCGGATCGCGAGCGCGTGCACGCCGCGCCGCATCTCCTCGGCCAGCGCATCATACACCAGTCGATGTCGCGCCACGCGTGCCTTGCCCGCGAAGCATTCCGCGACGATCGTCACCGTGTAATGGCTGCCGGCGGCCGCGCCCGCATGGCCCGCGTGCGCGGCGCTGTCGTCGTCGATATGCACCGACTGCGGCTGCAGCGTGGCATTCAAACGCGCTTCGAGATGCGCGATCTTGTCCGCCGCCGATGCGCTCGTGAAATCGAACGATGCGCTCATTGCCCGTCCTCCTTCATGTATTTAGCAAGCCAGAAGCTTTGCGCGACGATGAACAGGACGAGACAGCCCGTCGCGCCGAAGAGCTTGAAGTTCACCCACTGATCCGTCGTGAAGTTATACGCGACGAAAAGATTGACGATGCCGAGCAGCGCGAAAAACACCGCCCATGCGACATTCAACTGGCCCCATACGCGATGCGGCAGCACGATCTGCTTGCCCATCATCGCTTCGATGAGATTCTTTCTGAAGCCGATCTGCGCGACGATCAGCGCGAACGCGAAGAGCCAGTAGAGCGCCGTCGGCTTCCATTTGATGAAGGTATCGTTGTGCAGCACGAGCGTCGCGCCGCCGAACACGACGACCACGCCGAGACTGACCCACAGCATCGGATCGACCTTGCGATGCCGAAACGCGACCCAGGCGATCTGCACGAGCGTCGCCGCGATCGCGACCGCCGTCGCGGTATAGATGCCCCAGACCTTGAATGCGACGAAAAAGAGAATGATCGGAAACAGATCGAACAGAAATTTCATTGGCGTGCGGACGTGATGGGCATCGGATGGATGCGAGGCGCGCGAGAAAAAAGCGCCCGCGAGAAGCGGCGGGCGCCGGTACGACGAAATGGACGGGCTCGCGCTTACTTGGGTTCGAATTGTAGCGCAGCCGAGTTGATGCAATACCGCAGGCCGGTCGGCGCGGGGCCGTCCTCGAAGACGTGGCCGAGATGCGCGCCGCAGTTCTTGCACACGACTTCGATGCGAAGCATGCCATGCGAGCGGTCGGTCTTCTCCTGGATCACTTCGCCGTTGATCGGCTTGAAGTAGCTCGGCCACCCGCAGCCGGCGTCGAACTTCGTGTCCGATTCGAACAGCGGCGTGCCGCAGCACACGCAGTCATAGACGCCGCGCTCCTTGTGATCCCAGTATTTGCCCGTGAAGGGGCGCTCGGTCGCGGCGTGGCGCGTGACCTGGTACTGCATGTCGTCGAGTTCGCGGCGATACTCGGCGTCGTCCTTTTGCAGCGGATAGCTCGTCGGGGTGGCGTCGTGGCTCATCTGTCGTTCCTTTGATCTGGCCGGGAAGGCCTGGTATATGAGGGCGATCCTACGAAGAACAACTGACTTCGAGATCGCTCGCCCAGTCGGGCGGCAGGCCCGCGTAGGCTTCGTATTCGGGCTGTTCGTCGTATGGATGGCGCAGCACGTCCAGAAGACGCGCCACTTCCGAAAAATCCTTTTCCGCCGCGCGCCGAATGGCGTTTTCCGCCAGATGATTGCGCAGCACGTACTTCGGATTCACGCGATTCATCGCCGCGGCGCGCTCGGCGTCGTCGCGCGGCTCGTGGGCGAGGCGCTCGCGATACTGCGCGGCCCACGCATCGAATGCGGCGCGATCGAGGAACAGATCGCGCACGGGCGCGTCGCGGCTCGCGTCGGATTTCGAGAGCTTCGACAGGTTCCGGAACGTCAGCGTGAAGTCCGCGCGATTCGCATGCATGATTTCGAAGAGACCGTTGGCGAGCTTGTCGTCGCCTTCGCGCTCGATATCGAGGCCGAGCTTCGCGCGCATCTTCTCGACGAGCGCGGGCCCGAAGCGATCCTTGTAGCGCTCCATCACCTTTTGCGCCTCTTCCACCACGCGCTCGGCGCGGCCCTCCTCGGGCAGATTCGCGCCGAAGAGCGGCACGAGCGCCTGCGCGAGACAGAAGAGATTCCAGTACGCGACCTGCGGCTGGCGCCCATACGAATAGCGTCCTTGCGTATCCGAATGATTGCAGACGTGATGCGCGTTGAAGGCATCCATGAAGCCGAACGGACCGTAATCGATCGTGAGGCCGAGGATCGACATGTTGTCGGTATTCATCACGCCGTGGCAGAAGCCGACGCCTTGCCACTCCGCCATCAGATCGGCGGTGGAGCGCACGGCTTCGTCGAGCAGCGCGAGATACGGATCGTCGGCATCCCTGCAATGCGGATAGAACCGGTCGATGACGTGATCGGCGAGCGTCTTCAGCTCGTCGATGCGATCGTTCGAATAGAAATGCTCGAAGTGGCCGAAGCGCACGAAGCTCGGCGACACGCGCGTGACGATCGCCGCCGTTTCGACGATCTCGCGCCGCACCGGCAAGTCCGAGCCGATGACGGTGAGCGCGCGCGTCGTCGGGATGCCGAGATGATGCATCGCTTCCGAGCACAGAAACTCGCGGATCGACGACCGCAGCACCGCGCGGCCATCGCCCATGCGCGAATAGGGCGTGCGGCCCGCGCCCTTCAGTTGCACTTCCAGACGCGCGCCGTCGTGCTCCGCTTCGCCTAGCGTCAGCGCGCGGCCATCGCCCAGTTGTCCCGCCCACACGCCGAACTGATGCCCCGAATAGACGGCGGCATAGGGCAGGGCATCGGCTGGCCAGTCGCGCGTCGGATTGCCGGCGAAGAAGGCGGCGAACGCGTCTTTCTCAGGGCCGGTGGCGACTTGCGGATCGAATCCGAGCGTTTCGGCCATCTCGCGCGACATCCCGACGAGATACGGATCGGGAACGGGCGCGGCAGGAAGACGGGTGAGAAAAGCGGTGCCGAGCGCGGCGAAGGAGCCCGGCTCGCCGACCCGGATCGCGCTGGCGATTTCGTTCACGGAACGCGCGTCGGCGGGCGTCTCGTCGCGCGCCGCGCGCACGGCATTGCTTGGGGAAAACGACATGTTGAGCGCCTCTGAGTTAAACGATATTGTAATTCCGCGCCCGCGGGCCTGCAGAGCGCGGCCCGGCCATCCGATCAGCATTCGCCAGATTCGAGGACTTCGCCTATGACGTCGCCGCTCTACGGGCAGATGATGGACATACCGCTGCTCGCGTCGTCCCTGCTGTCTCATGCCTCACGCCACTTCGGCGACAACGAGATCGTGTCGCGGCGCATCGAAGGCGATATCCACCGCTACACCTACCGCGATTGCGAGAAGCGCGCGAAACAACTGGCGCAGGCGCTGACCGCGCTCGGCGTCGAGCAGGGCGAGCGCATCGGCACGCTCGCGTGGAACGGCTACAGACATCTCGAATGCTATTACGGCATCAGCGGCATGGGCGCCGTGTGCCACACGATCAACCCGCGTCTCTTTCCCGATCAGATCGCGTTCATCATCGATCATGCGGACGATTCGTATGTCTGCTTCGACATGACTTTCGGTCCGCTCGTCGAACTGATCGCGCCGCAGTGCCCGAACGTGAAGGGCTGGATCGCGCTCGGCGATGCCGCGTGCATCGCCGAACATCTGTCGAACATGAGCGTGCCGGTGATGAGCTACGAAAGCCTCATCGGCGAGCACGACGGCGACTACGCATGGCCGAAGCTCGATGAGCGTCAGGCATCGTTTCTCTGCTACACGTCGGGCACGACGGGCAATCCGAAAGGCGCGCTGTATTCGCATCGCTCGACGGTGCTGCACGCGTACGGCGCGGCGTTGCCCGACGCGATGGGCGCATCGTCGAGCGATGCGATCCTTCCCGTCGTGCCGATGTTCCACGTCAACGCGTGGGGCATTCCGCACGCGGGGCCGCTCGTCGGCGCGAAGCTCGTCTTTCCCGGCAAGGATCTGGACGGCAAGTCGCTCTACGAATTGATGGAAGCCGAAGGCGTCACGTATTCCGCCGGCGTGCCGACGGTGTGGATGAGCCTGCTCACGTACATGAAGCAGCAGAACGTGCGTTTCTCGACGTTGAAGCGCACGGTAATCGGCGGCTCGGCGTGTCCGCCCGCGATGCTGCGCATCTTCGAGGAAGAGTACGGCGTGCAAGTGATCCACGCGTGGGGCATGACGGAGATGTCGCCGCTCGGCACCTTGTCGCGCCTCAGTTTCAGGCAGAAGCAGCGTCCGCTCGACGAGCAGCGCCGCTCGCTGGAAAAGCAGGGCCACGCGCTCTTTGGCGTGGACATGAAAGTCGTCGGCGACGACGGCACCGAACTGCCGTGGGACGGCAAATCGTTCGGCGATCTCCATGTGCGCGGGCCGTGGGTCATCGACCGGTATTTTCGCCGGGATGATTCTCCGCTCGTCGACGGCTGGTTCCCGACCGGCGATGTCGCGACCATCGATGAAGACGGGTTCATGCAGATCACCGATCGCAGCAAGGACGTAATCAAGTCCGGCGGCGAATGGATCAGCTCCATCGATCTGGAGAACATCGCGGTGTCGCATCCGCAGGTGGCGGAAGCGGCGTGCATCGCGTGCTCGCATCCGAAGTGGACCGAGCGGCCGCTGATCGTCGCGGTGCTGAAGCCGGGCGCGACCGTCACGCGCGAGGAACTGCTCGCGCATTTCGAGGGCAAGGTCGCGAAGTGGTGGATTCCGGACGATGTCGTGTTCGCCGAGGAACTGCCGCACACCGCGACGGGCAAGCTGCAGAAAGTGCGCCTGCGCGAGCAGTTTCGCGATTACGTGTTGCCCAACGCCGCGGAGAATCCGGTCTAGCTTTTTCTTGCGTCATCGAAAGCCCCGGCTCGCGGTGCGCGCGCCGGGGCTTCGTGCATTTCTGGCGATCGATTGGCGCGAAACGCGTCGTTTGAACGATCGTGCTTTTTTGTGTATTCTGCCCCGATCGCCCACAATTGATTTCATATCCGGTCGACAGGAGACACGTTCATGGCAGTGGACTACACGATCCGCGACGGCGTCGCCGTCATTACGCTCGACAATCCGCCGGTCAACGGTCTCGGGCATTCGACCCGGCTCGGCATCGTCGAAGGTGTCGAGCGCGCGAACGACGATGCCGACGTGCGCGCCATCGTCATCATCGGCGCGGGCAAGGCGTTCTCGGGCGGCGCGGACATCACCGAATTCAACACGCCGAAAGCCACGCAGGAACCGACGCTCATGACCGTCATCGCGACGCTCGAAGCGAGCGCGAAGCCCGTCGTCGCGGCGATTCACGCCGTCGCGATGGGCGGCGGTCTGGAACTCGCGCTCGGCGCGCATTACCGCGTCGCCGTGCCCGGTGCTCAGATCGCGCTGCCGGAAGTGAAGCTCGGGCTTTTGCCGGGCGCGGGCGGCACGCAGCGTCTGCCGCGCGTGGTCGGGCTGGAAACGGCGCTGAACATGATCGTGTCGGGCGCGCCGGTGCCCTCAGAAAAGCTCGCGCAAACCGCGCTTTTCGATGAACTCGCCGACGGCGATCTGCTGGAAAGCGCGTTGTCGTTCGCGCGCCGGGCCGCCGATCGCGGCGGTCCGCATCCGAAAGTCCGCGATCGCCAGATCGTGCATCCGAACGCCGAGGGTTTCATCCAGTTCGCGCGCAACAGTGTCGCGGGAGTCGCGAAGCATTTCCCGGCGCCGCACAAGTGCATCGATGCAATCGAAAAAGGCGTGAAGGAAGGTTTCGAGCGCGGTCTCGCCTTCGAGCGCGAATGCTTTCTCGCGCTCGTGCAGACGCCCGAAAGCCGCGCGTTGCGGCATGCGTTCTTCGGCGAACGCGCGGCTGCCAAGATCGCCGATGTCCCGTCGAACACGCCCGTGAGGAAGATCGAGCGCATCGGCGTGATCGGCGCGGGCACGATGGGCGGCGGCATCGCGATGAACTTTCTCAACGCCGGCCTGCCCGTCGTGCTGCTCGAAACGAAGCAGGACGCGCTCGATCGCGGCATCGCGACGATCCGGCGCAACTACGAGGCGCAGGTCAAGAAGGGCAAGCTCACGCAGGAAAAGGTCGAAGAGCGCATGGCGCTCATCGCGCCGACGCTTGCCCTCGGCGATCTGGCCCAGGCCGATCTGATCGTCGAAGCCGTGTTCGAAGACTTGAGCGTGAAGGAACAGGTCTTCCGTCAGCTCGACGAAATCGCAAAGTCTGGCGCGATCCTCGCATCGAATACATCGACGTTGAATCTCGACACCATCGCCTCGTTCACGAAGCGTCCCGGCGACGTGATCGGCATGCACTTCTTCAGCCCCGCGAACGTGATGAAGCTGCTCGAAGTCGTGCGCGGCGCGAAGACCGAAAAGGACGTGCTCGCAACGGTCATGCAGCTCGCGAAGAAAATCAGGAAGACGGCGGTGGTGTCGGGCGTATGCGACGGCTTCATCGGCAACCGGATGATCGAGCAGTACATCCGCCAAGCGCTCTTCATGCTGGAGGAAGGCGCGCTGCCGGCGCAGATCGATCGCGCGATCGAAAACTTCGGCTTCGCGATGGGGCCGTTTCGCATGAGCGATCTCGCGGGCAACGACATCGGCTGGGCGATCAGAAAGCGGCGTTATCGGGAGCAGCCGGAGCTGCATTATTCGCGCGTCGCGGATCGTCTGTGCGAGATGGGCCGCTTCGGCCAGAAGACCGGCGCGGGCTGGTACGACTATCAGCCGGGCAAGCGCGACGCGCTGCCGTCGAACGTGGTCGATGACATGATCGTCGCGTATTCGAAGGAACGCGGCGTCGAGCGGCGCAAGATCCGCGATGAAGAGATCGTCGAGCGTCTCGTGCTTTCGCTCGTGAACGAAGGCGCGAAGATTCTCGAGGAAGGCATCGCGGGCAAGGCTTCGGACATCGACATGGTTTATCTGACGGGCTACGGCTTTCCGCTCTGGCGCGGCGGCCCGATGCTGTATGCGGACACCATCGGCCTCTACAACGTGGAACGCGCGATGCGCAAATACGCGAAGCAGGTCAACGGCTACGCGTGGCAACCCGCCGCGCGCGTCACCGAACTCGCGCAATCGAATGGACGCTTCAATGGCTGATATCAAACCTGTCGAAGACGTGTTCCTCGCCGTGGACGTGCAGTACGACTTCATGCCGGGCGGCGCGCTTGCCGTCGCACACGGCGATGAAGTCGTGCCGGTCATCAATCGGCTTGCGCGCGCGTTCCCGCATGTCGTGCTGACGCAGGACTGGCATCCGCGCTCGCATGTGTCGTTCGCGGCAAATCACGAGGGCCGCGCGCCATTCGAGACGATGACCTTGCCTTACGGCGAACAGGTGCTGTGGCCGGTGCATTGCGTGCAGGACACGCGAGGCGCGGCGCTGCATCGCGATCTGCATGTGCCGCACGCGCGGCTCGTGATTCGCAAGGGGCATCACGAACACGTCGACAGCTATTCGGCGTTGCTCGAAGCGGACCGTTCGACACCGACCGGTCTCGAAGGCTATCTGCGCAACGTCGGCGCAAGACGCGTGTGGCTCGCCGGACTGGCGACGGACTATTGCGTCGCGTGGTCCGCGCTCGATGCGCGTGCGGCGGGCTTCGACGTCATCGTGATCGAGGACGCGTGCCGCGCGATCGATCTGAACGGCTCGCTCGACCGAGCATGGAACGACATGCGCGATGCGGGCGTGCAACGCGTGAGCTCGGACGAAATTCTCAAAGCGGGGGCAACGACATGACCGATGCAGTCATCGTATCGACGGCGCGCACCGCGCTCGCCAAATCGTGGCGCGGCGCGCTCAACATGACGCACGGCGCGACGCTCGGCGGCCATGTGACGAAGGCGGTCGTCGAACGCGCGGGCATCGATCCGGCGCGCGTCGAGGACGTCATCATGGGCTGCGCGAATCCGGAAGGCGCGACGGGCGCGAACATCGCGCGGCAGATCGCGTTGCGCGCGGGCTTGCCGGTTTCCGTCCCCGGCATGACGGTGAACCGCTTCTGCTCGTCGGGCTTGCAGACGATCGCGCTTGCCGCGCAGCGCGTGATGACGGGCGAGGGCGATGTGTTCGTCGCGGGCGGCGTCGAATCGATCTCGTGCGTGCAGAACGAGCTGAACCGTCACATGCTGACCGAAGGCTGGCTCAGGCAACACAAGCCCGAAATCTACTGGTCGATGTTGCAGACCGCCGAGAACGTCGCGAAGCGCTACGAGATAGCGAAAGAGCGGCAGGACGAATACGGCGTGCGCTCGCAGCAGCGCGCGGCGGCGGCGCGGGCGGCGGGCAAGTTCGACGATGAAATCGTGCCGATCACCGTGCTTGCCGGCATCGCCGATCAAGCGACGGGGCGCATGTTCACGCAAGAAGTGACGCTCGCCGCCGACGAAGGCATCCGCGCCGATACGACGCTCGAAGGCGTGTCGAAGATTCGCACCGCGCTGCCTGGCGGCGTCATCACGGCGGGCAACGCGAGCCAGTTCTCGGATGGCGCGTCGGCGTGCGTCGTGATGAGCGCGACGCTCGCCGAGAAGGAAGGTCTCGCGCCGCTCGGCATTTTTCGCGGCTTCGCGGTCGCGGGCTGCGAGCCGGACGAAATGGGCATCGGTCCGGTGTTCGCCGTGCCGAAGCTTTTGAAGCGCGCGGGCCTGTCCGTCGACGATATCGGCTTGTGGGAGCTGAACGAAGCGTTCGCCGTGCAAGTGCTCTATTGCCGCGACCGGCTCGGCATTCCCGACGAGCGCCTGAACGTGAACGGCGGCGCGATCGCGGTCGGGCATCCGTACGGCGTGTCGGGCGCGCGCCTGACGGGTCACGCGCTCATCGAAGGCAAGCGGCGTGGCGCGAAGTTCGTCGTGGTCACGATGTGCATCGGCGGCGGACAGGGCGCGGCGGGCCTTTTCGAAATCGTGTGAGCATTTGCGGCCCGGCGATTTTTGCTACGCTTCGAGATTCGTTCGATAACAGGAGTCGCCGTGCTACGTCACATCGTCATGTGGAAGCTGAAGGAAAACGCCGAGGGCGCGAGCCGCGCCGAAAACGCGCAGAAGCTGAAGGCGAAGCTCGAAACCTGCCGCAGCATCGTGAAAGGGCAAGGGCATTTCGAAGTCGGCACCGCGCAGCCGGGTTTCGATTGCACCTATGACGTCGTGCTCGTGTCCGACTTCGACGACAAGGCGGCGCTCGAAGCGTATCAGGTGCATCCGAAACATCAGGCGCTGAAGGACTTCGTCGCGGCGATCCGCGAAGCGCGTCAATGCGTCGACTACGAAGTGTGAGCGCGATGTCCTCTTCCGATCAACCTGCAAGCAACGGCGTCGCGCTCGAGAGCCCGTTCATCGATACGCTCGGCGTCGAGCTCGTCAAGGCGCAGGACGGCGAAAGCGAAGTGCGGCTGCCGCTTCGCGACGAACACCTGAACACCTGGGGCATCGCGCACGGCGGCGTCACGATGACGATGCTCGACGCATCGCTGGCGCTCGCCGCACGCAGCGTCGCGGGCGATGGCATCGGCGTCGTCACCGTCGAGATGAAGGTCAATTTCATGCAGCCGGGGCGCGGCGAATTGCGCGGTTACGGCCGCGTGTTGCATCGCTCGACGACGATGGCTTATTGCGAAGGCGAGATTCGCGACAGCGAAGGCCACTTCGTCGCGAAGGCGCTCGGCACGTTCAAGTACATGAAGCGGCTCGCGGTCGGGCGCGACATCGTCCGGCAGAAGATGCGGTCCGATCCGAAGGCGACGCCCGGTCCGAGCGACGCCTGAACACCATTCGAGCGAAGGAGGTTCAGCATGGCAGACGCACAGATCAACCGACAAATTCTGCTCGTGTCGCGTCCGCAAGGCGAGGCGTCGGTGTCGAATTTCAGGCTCGTCGAGACGCCGCTTGCGCCGCTGAAGGACGGCGAAGTGCGCGTGCGCAATCACTATCTGTCGCTCGATCCGTACATGCGCGGCCGCATGGACGACGCGAAGTCGTACGCCGCGCCGCAACCGCTCGATGAAGTGATGATCGGCGGCACCGTGGGCGTCGTGAGCGAATCGCGCAATCCGGCGTTCAAGGCGGGCGATAGCGTCGTCGGCATGTTCGGCTGGCAGGAATACGGCACATCCGACGGCACCGGCCTGAACAAGGTCGATGCCTCGCGCGTGCCGCTTTCCGCGTATCTCGGCGCGGTCGGCATGCCGGGCGTCACGGCGTGGTACGGACTGAACCGCATCATCGAGCCGAAGGCGGGCGAGACGGTCGTCGTGTCGGCGGCGAGCGGCGCGGTGGGCAGCGTCGTCGGGCAACTGGCGAAGGCGGCGGGCTGCCGCGTGGTCGGCATCGCGGGCGGCGCGGACAAGTGCCGCTATGTCGTCGAGACGCTCGGCTTCGATGCGTGCGTCGATTACAAGGCCGGCAAGCTGCACGAAGATCTGAAAGCCGCGACGCCCGATGGCATCGACGGCTACTTCGAGAACGTCGGCGGCGACGTGCTCAATGCCGTGCTCGCGCGCATGAACGCGTTCGGGCGCATCGCCGTATGCGGGATGATCTCCGGTTACGACGGCAAGCCGACGCAATTGGACGCGCCGCGGCTGATCCTCACGCAGCGGTTGAAGCTGCAGGGCTTCATCGTCTCCGAACATCTCGATGTCTGGCCGCAGGCGCTGAAGGAACTCGGCGAGCGTGTCGCGACGAAGAAGCTGCATTTTCGCGAGAGCATCGCCGAAGGGCTCGAGAATGCGCCTGAGGCATTTCTCGGCCTCCTGCGCGGCAAGAACTTCGGCAAGCAACTGGTGAAACTCGTGTGATGGATCGCTTCGAAGGCAAGGTCGCCGTCATCACGGGCGCGGGCAGCGGATTCGGGCGCGAGTTCGCGAAGAAGGGCGCGGCGCTCGGCATGAAGCTCGTGCTCGCCGATCTCGACACCGCCGGGCTCGCCGCGACCGTCGATGCGCTACGCGCGGCGGGCGGCGACGCGATCGGCATCACGACGGACGTATCCGACGCCGCTCAGGTGCACGCGCTCGCGCAGGCATCGCTCGCCACTTACGGCGGCGTGCACATGCTCTTCAACAACGCGGGCGTCGGCGCGGGCGGCTTCGTGTGGGAGAACAGCGCGAACGACTGGCAATGGGTCTTCGGCGTGAACGTGATGGGCGTCGCGAACGGCCTGCGCGCGTTCGTGCCGATCATGCTCGAACAGAACGAGCCGGCGCATATCGTCAATACGGCGTCGGTGGCGGGCCTGCTCGCCGCGCCCGCGATGGGCGTCTACAACGCATCGAAGCACGCGGTCGTCGCGCTGACCGAGACGCTGCATCACGATTTGCGGCTGGCGGGCGCGTCGATGATCGGCGTGTCGCTGCTGTGTCCGGCGTTCGTGCCGACTGGCATCGCGGATGCCGAGCGCTCGCGCCCCGACGCGCTCGCCAACGACGCGCCGTACACCGCCTCGCAAAAGCTCGCGGCGCGGCAACTCACGCGGGCGGTAGAGGGCGGGAAGCTGTCGGCGCGCGACATCGCCGATTTGACGTTCGATGCGGTGCGCGAAGGGCGCTTCTATGTCATCACGCATCCGGCCATCATGCCGTCGGTGCAACTGCGGCTCGACGATATCGCGCAACTGCGCAACCCGACCGATCCGATGTCCCTGAAACGTCCGCGTTGATGTGCACGGTTCGTGGCATGATCGTGTCCCTTTGACGCTCTTTCCGCCGATGCCGCTCAATCCAAAGATCGCGCAAATTCTGGAGATGGTCGCGCGCGCGAATCGACCGCCGTATCACACGCTCACGCCGAAAGAGGCGCGCGCAGCCTACGCGATGAGCGCGCAGATTCTCGATATCGCGCCATTGCCGGTGCACGCCATCGAGGATCTGCGGATTCCCGTGCGCGATGGCGCAACGATCGGCGTGCGCGTCTATCATCCGATCGAGCCGAGCTGGGCGCAGCCTTCTCCGGGGCTTCTTTATTTTCACGGCGGCGGCTTCACCGTCGGCAGCGTGGCGACGCACGACGCGCTGTGCCGCAAGCTCGCGCACGATGCGCAATGCGCGGTCGTATCGGTCGATTACCGGCTTGCGCCGGAGCACAAGTTTCCCGTCGCCGTGACCGATGCCTTCGATGCGCTGCAATGGCTGGCGCGCGAGGCTCCGACGCTCGGCATCGATCCGGCGCGGCTCGCGGTTGGCGGCGACAGCGCGGGCGGCACGCTCGCGATCGTGTGCGCGGTGCTCGCGCGCGATGCGGGCATCGACCTGAAACTGCAATTGCTGATCTATCCGGGCACGAGCGCGTGGCAGAAGAGCGATTCCCATGCGCGCCTCGCGGACGGGTATCTGCTTTCAGGCGAAACGATTCAGTGGTTTTTCGCGCAGTATCTGCGTGATGATCGCGATCGCGACGATTGGCGTTTCGCGCCGCTCGATGCGGCGCGCGGTACGCCGGATTTCGCGGGCGTCGCGCCGGCGTGGATCGCGGCGGCGGACTACGACCCGCTACACGACGAAGACACTGCGTTCGCGGCGAAACTCGAAGACGCGCGTGTGCCGGTCACGCTCAAGCGCTACGAAGGCATGATTCACGAATTCTTCAAGATGGGCGGTTTCGTGCCGGAAGTAGCGGCGGCGCACGCGGATGCGGTGAGGGCGTTGCGGGAGGCGTTCGGGACGCTGTAGAAGCCGGCTCACCCATGATTAGAATCCGAATTATCGGCCCATGACCAGGAAAACGCCTCGCTCCTTCATCTATCTCGGCGCGCTGTTCATCTTGCTTCTCGTCGCCACATTGAATGTGTACAACCTCAATGAAGCATACGGCGACGGTCCGCCGTACTACGCGCGCACGACGAACATGGACAAGTGGACCGATCCTCTTCCCGCGCTCGTTGCGGTCGATGCCATTGCCGTCGTGCTGATCGCTGCGATCCTGTATCTCACACGAAGGAAACGCTGATCAACCGATCTCAAACGAAAAAGCCCGCTCAAACGCCCCCGGCCTCACGACGCGATGCGAGCCGTCATCGTCGCTGCGTTCCTTGATTTCCAGCGCTAACCCGAGCGCCGCCGGATTCACGCGCAAGGCCGTCGTGCTGCGCGTGCCGTAATCGGCCGTTTCGATGAACGCCGCCGACAGCACGCGCTCCCGCTCGATCGAAATCCCCGTCGATGGCAGATGTTCGTCGTTCGCGATGCGCGGGTCGCGCAACGTCTCGATGAGCACATCGAGCGACGGGCGTTCATCGGCGTGAATCAGATCGCACAGCGCCTCCCGCTGCGCGACGAGCTTCGGCCACGGCGTATTCAACAGGCTGTTCGACAAACCGTGCACGCCTGCATCGAGCAAAGCGGGCGGCGCGTCGGCACGATTGCCGTACCAGCCGAGTTCGCGCCGCAAGAAGTCGCCGCAAAGCAGATTGAACCCGTTATACCGATGCCCTTCGCGCGCCACGCCCTGCAGATAGTCGAGCGGCGCCATGCGCTCGCCCGCGAGAAAAGCGCTCACGAGCGTGCCGCGCGTCGGCGCATTCGGCTGCATGTCGCCCGGCGCGCGATAGTTGGTCAGCGCCGCGAAGCGCCCGTCGCGCGATACGCCGAGCCACGTCCCGCCGCCCGTCAGATCGCGGCCGGCGAGCACGTCTGGCGCGTCTTGCCACCAGTGCATCGGTTCGGCGTCGCGGCGAAAGAATTCATCGCGATTGGCGGAAAGCGTCAGCAATGCGCGGCCGTTTTCCTGCGACGCCGCGGGTTGCCAGTCGAAGACGATCAGACACATGCGCGCTCGACCTCAGGCGTCGGCCGGAAACGCGTAGGGCAGCGGCACGAACGTAAGCGCGGGGCCATAGGCGGAACCGACATGCACCGAGCCATTGTCAAGCGCCGCGAGCTTGATCTCGACGAGACAATCGACGCCGCCATGCTCCGCGGGCGCGACGTTGACGACGAGTCCGCACGGCTGGCCGGGATCGTCCGAATGAAAGAGCTCCGCGCCGGGCGTCGCGCTCTCGACGTGCGCGAGCGCCGTGCGCCGCTTGATCGTGCCGCGATACTGGCTGCGCGCGACGATCTCCTGCCCGGGATAGCAGCCCTTCTTGAAGTTCACCGCGCCGAGCACGTCGAAGTTGACCATTTGCGGGACGAACTGCTCGACCGTCGCGTGCGTGATGCGCGGCTCGCCCGCGTGGATGTCGAGCCAGTCCCACATCTGCTCGGGCACGCGCTTGAGTTTTTCATCGAGTTTCGCGAGTTGCGCCTCGACATCGGCTTTCGGGCCGACCCACAGGAAGCGCGGCCGATGCGCCGCGTCCGGCACGCGGATCAGCGAACCGTGCGGGCCTTCGACCTTGACATGCACGCCGTCGGGCAGCGCATCGAAAATTCCGGAGAGCGCCGCGCGCACGTCGCCCGCGAAGCCGACGGCGGCCACTTCGGGCGTCGCGTCGGTGAGCTTCGCCTTCGCGCGCAGCACGAACATCGACAGGCGTTTCTGCACGGCCGCCTGCACGTCGTGTGCGATCAGGAGACGCACGGCGTCGGCGGTGCGCCACATCAGGAACGAGCCGAGGAGCCGGCCCTTGGCCGAGCAGTAGCCCGCGAGACGCGCGGTCGACGCGTCGAGATGCTGGACGTCGTTCGTAAGCTGACTGTGCAGGAACGAGGCGGCGTCCTCGCCCTTGACGTCGATCACGCCGAACTGGGTGAGCGGCATGTATGCGCCGGCGGTCTTGACGGAATCGAAGTCTGAAGCGGCGAGAGCGATGGTCTGGGAATTCATGAGTCGGCGGGCTGTCAATCCTATCGTTTGGGCGCGGGCCCGGGAATGCGGCTCTGGCGCAGGCGGCAAGTTATTATATTGGTCTTATCTCAAGCGTGTTTCGCATGTCCTTTCTGAAGAAATGCGTCGTGGCAGCGGTGCTCGCCGCCGTGCTCGCGGCAGCCGTCGCGGGCGGCGTGTACTGGTGGGCCAACCGGCCCATGGAATTGCCGACGCCCGAACTCGACGTCACCATCAAGCCCCACAGCAGCCTGCGCAGCGTGAGCGCCCAGTTGAACCGCGGGGGCGTGCCCGTCGAACCCGAGCTTTTCGTGCTGATGACGCGCGTGCTCGGCCTGTCCGCGCAACTGAAATCGGGCAATTACGCGTTCAAGACCGGCATCACGCCTTATGAGGTGCTGGAGAAGATCGCGCGCGGCGACGTCAACGAATATGTCGCGACCGTCATCGAAGGCTGGACGCTGCAGAAAATGCGCGGCGAGCTCGACAGCAATCCCGCGCTCAAGCACGACACCGTCGGCATGACCGACACCGACCTGCTGCGCGCGATCGGCGCGGCCGAAGTCGACAAGGCGTCCGCCGAGGGCCTGTTCTTCCCCGACACCTATCTGTTCGACAAAGGCACGAGCGATCTGGCCGTCTACAAACGCGCGTATCGGCTGATGCAGGCGCGCCTCACGGAAGCGTGGAACACGCGCGCACCGAATCTGCCTTACAAGACGCCTTATGAGGCGCTCGTGATGGCGTCCATCGTCGAGAAGGAGACGGGGCGCGCTGCGGACCGGCCGCTCGTCGCGGCGGTGTTCGCGAACCGGCTGCGCATCGGCATGCCGCTACAGACGGACCCGAGCGTGATCTACGGCTTAGGCCCGGCCTACGGCGGCAAGCTGAAGAAAAAGGACCTGCAGACGGACACTCCGTACAATACCTACACGCGCATGGGCCTGCCGCCGACGCCGATCGCGCTGCCCGGCGTGGCCGCACTGAACGCCACGCTCAATCCCGCCTCGAGCAACGCGCTGTATTTCGTGTCGCGCGGCGACGGCAGCAGCATCTTTTCCGACAATCTCGGCGACCACAACAAGGCCGTCGACAAATACATCCGGGGTCAATGAATGGCGCGCGGCAAGTTCATCACGTTCGAAGGCATCGACGGCGCGGGCAAGACCACGCATCTGGACTGGTTCCGCGAACGGCTCGAAGCCAAAGTGGAACCGGGCGGGCATCGGGTCGTCATGACGCGCGAGCCGGGCGGCACGCCGCTCGGTGAAACCCTGCGCGGCATCCTGCTGAATCAGCCGATGGACCTCGAAACCGAAGCGCTGCTCATGTTTGCCGCGCGCCGCGAGCATCTGGCGCAGGTGATCGAACCGGCGCTGTCGCGCGGCGACTGGGTGCTGTCGGACCGTTTCACCGACGCCACGTTCGCGTATCAGGGCGGCGGCCGCGGTCTGCCGCGCGACAAGCTCGAAGCGCTCGAACGCTGGGTGCAGGGCGGTTTCCAGCCCGATCTGACCGTGCTTTTCGACGTGCCGACCGACACCGCGAGCGAGCGCCGCTCGGCCGCGCGCGCGCCCGACAAGTTCGAAAGCGAATCGGAGGCGTTTTTCGAGCGCACGCGCAGCGAGTATCTGCGCCGCGCGGATGAATCGCCGCAGCGCTTTTTCATCGTCGATTCGACGCGCTCCATCGACGAGATTCGCAAAAAGCTCGAAGAAGTTATCGCAAGCGTCTGAATTCAAAAGAATCTATCGATGATCTATCCCTGGCAAACCGACGACTGGCAGCGTCTGCAGCAATTGCGCGCGCACTGGCCGCACGCGCTCCTGCTGCACGGAGAAGCGGGCATCGGCAAGCTGCAGTTCGCCCAGCATCTCGCGCAGGGTTTGCTGTGTGAGACGCCCGCCGCGAATGGCGAGCCGTGCGGGACTTGTCCGGCGTGTCACTGGTTCTCGCAAGGCAATCATCCCGATTACCGCGCGGTGCTGCCCGAAGCGCTCGCGGGCCTTGCCGCAACCGGCGACGCAGCCGACGCTCCCGCCGACAAAGCCGATGGCGAAGAAGGCAAGAAGACCCGCACGCCGAGCAAGGAAATCAAGATCGAGCAGGTGCGCGGGCTGCTGGATTTCTGTGGCGTGGGCTCGCATCGGGGCGGCTTGCGCGTCGTCGTGCTGTATCCGGCCGAGGCGCTCAACGTCGCAGCGGCGAACGCGCTCTTGAAGACGCTCGAAGAACCGCCGTCGGGCGTCGTGTTCCTGCTGGTGTCGGCGCGCGTCGACCGGCTGTTGCCGACGATCATCAGCCGCTGCCGCCAATGGCCGATGAGCGTGCCGCCGGCGAACGAAGCGAGTGCGTGGCTGGCGTCGCAAGGCGTCGACGATCCGGCGGCGCTCCTCGCGCAGGCGGGCGGCGCGCCGCTCGCTGCGCTCGCGCTGGCGAACGACGAGAACCGCGCCTTGCGCGACTTCACGCTCGCGCAACTTGCCGCCGGACCGAATTGCGATGCCTTCGCGTGCGGCGAAAACCTGCAGAAGCTGCCGGTGCCGCTCGTGCTCGGCTGGTTGCAGCGCTGGCTTTACGATCTGCTCGCGCAACGCACGGCTAGCCGTCCGCGCTATTTCCCCGCCGCGGCGAAGGCGCTCGCACGTTGCGCGCAAAGCGCCGATCCGGCCGCGCTCGCGCGCTACATGAAGACGGTCACGCGGCAGCGCGCGGTGGAAAATCATCCGCTGAACGCGCGCCTCGTGTTCGAGGAACTGTTCATGGGCTATCGCGGGATCTATACGGCCTGAGCGGCCTGAGCGGCAGAGACCGTCGAGCCGCGCCGCAAGGAATGCATCAAGGAGCACCCGATGTTTGTCGATTCACACTGTCATATCAACTTCGAAGGGCTCGCGGACCGATTGCCCGACGTCCTCGACAAGATGCGCGCGCATTCTGTGACACATGCGCTGTGCGTGTCGGTGGACCTCGAGACGCTGCCTTCGGTGCTCGCGATCGCCGAGCAGCACGAAAACGTCTATGCGTCGGTCGGAGTGCATCCCGACCACGAGGATATGCGCGAACCGAGCGTCGCGGAACTCGTCGAGCTGGCGAAGCATCCGAAAGTTTGCGCGATCGGCGAAACCGGGCTCGACTACTATCGGCTGGAAGGGCGCAGCATCGCCGACATGGAATGGCAGCGCGAACGCTTTCGCACGCATATCCGCGCCGCGCACGCGACGGGCAAGCCGCTCATCATCCACACGCGGTCGTCGTCGGACGACACCTTGCGCATCATGCAGGAAGAGCGCGCGTACGTGCCGGG
The DNA here is from genome assembly GCF_023630765.1 of Caballeronia sp. ATUFL_F2_KS9A. Lineage (NCBI taxonomy): Bacteria > Pseudomonadati > Pseudomonadota > Betaproteobacteria > Burkholderiales > Burkholderiaceae > Caballeronia > Caballeronia sp. ATUFL_F2_KS9A. Next base: position 130,760 of record NZ_JALQEK010000004.1, read on the forward strand.
CGGCGTCATGCATTGCTTCACCGAACCGTGGGAGATCGCCGAACGGGCGCTCGCGCAGAATTTTCATATCTCGCTGTCGGGCATCGTCACGTTCAAGAAGGCAACCGATGTGCAGGACGTCGCGCGGCGCGTGCCGATCGAGCGCCTGCTCATCGAAACCGATTCGCCGTACCTCGCGCCGGTGCCGTATCGCGGCAAGCCGAATGAACCTGCGTACGTGAGTTATGTCGGACGTTTCATCGCGCAGTTGCGCGAGCAGCCGGAAGAGGCCGTCGCGCAGGCGACCACCGACAACTTCTTCCGGCTCTTCAAGATCGCGCGGCCAGTCTGAGGGCGGCCGGCCCGCGCGCAAAAAAACTGTTTCAAGGCAATTCGAAGGTCACTTATGAACACTTCCCCGATGGTTTCCACTCTGAACACGACGCGCGGTGCGCGCAAGGGCACGGCCGTGCGCGGACTCGTCGCCGGCGCGCTGCTGGCGGCCTGCGCGATCGCTCAGCCGGTCTGGGCCGCGTCCGTGGACTCGCTCATCAAGGCGGTCAAGTTCGACGACGTATCGGCGGTCAAGAAGCAGCTCGCGCAGGGCGCGGACCCGAACACCGTCGACAACACGGGCACGCCGATCCTCGTGATCGCCGCGCGCGAGAAGTCCGACAAGGTCGGCCAGTTGCTCGCCGACAACCCAAAGACCGATCTCGAGAAGCTCGATCCTGCCGGCGAAAACGCGATGATGCTTGCCGCGCTCAATGGCGACGCGACCTTCGTGAATCTGCTGATCGCCAAGGACGCCGAAGTGAACAAGAAAGGCTGGACGCCGCTGCACTACGCCGCGACCAACGGCCATGACGACATCGTGAAGATTCTGGTCGACCATTCGGCCTATATCGACGCGGGTTCGCCCAACGGCACGACGCCGCTCATGATGGCGGCGCGCGGCGGTCATCTTTCGACGGTCAAGCTGCTGCTCGACTCGGGCGCCGATCTGCGCGTGAAGAATCAGCTCGGCCTGACGGCGGTGGATTTCGCGCAGAAGTACAACGAGAAAGATGTCGCCGAAGGTCTGAAGGCGCGTCTGGACTCGATGCAACAAGGCGGCGGCGCTGCGCAAAGCGGCTCAAACGGTGCAAAATAACGGCGCGACATCAAGTCACGGGGCGAGCGCGGTCAGGCGCGGCCGCGCATCGCTCCGAACCCGTTGCTCCGACCAAGCCGCCGCTCAACATAAAAGGAAGACCATGCTGCGGGAATTCGTCCTCGCCTGTGCTCTCGCGACGCCCGTCTGTGCGTTCGCGTTTACCGGCAACGATCTGAACAAGCTCTGCACCAAAACGGATCCCAACTCACGGACCGCCTGCGCGGCCTATATCGAAGGCGCGGCGGACGGCATCTACAACACGATCGAGGCGATCGGGGGAACCTCCGGGCCGCAGGTCGGCCAGTACTTCTGCCTGCCGGCGGACGTGAAGCCGCAGCAGCTTACGGACGCGGTGCGCAAGTACATCGCCAACAATCCCGACAAGGCCGATTTCAACGCGACCACGATGGTTTCGCTCGGACTCGGCAAGGCGTTTCCCTGCAAGGCGGAACGCTGAGCATCTGGTGACGCCGGAGCACTGGCGTCACGCTTGCTGAACCAAGAGGCGACGGCCGCGCCCGGACGGCCATCGCCGCTGCTGTCTGCAACCTGGCGCAATATCGCGCAGCACCACGCATACGTGCGATGCGACCGCCGTATCCTCCTCGCCGCTTTCACTTTCTCGAGGCTGATCCCGCGACGCTCATGCTCTCACTCGACCATTTCCTGAATCTTGCGGAACGTCCGCTCGGCACCTGGCCCGGCGCGCTCGTCGTGGCCGTCATCGCGGTGGCGTTTGCGATTGCCGCGCATCGCATCGGCGCGCGCATTCTCGTGCGCATCGCGCGTCCTTATCCGCTGATGAGCGTCGTGCTGCGCTATATCGACACGCCCGCGCTCATCCTGCTCATCATCCTCGGGCTCGGTTTCATGATCTTCGAGGCGCCCGATACGCTGCCGTTCATCGGCGTGCTGCGCGATGTCGAGACCGTCGCGCTGATCGTCGCGCTCACGTTTCTCGCGGCGCGCTCGGCGGGCGCGGTGGGCGAGGCGATCGTGCAGGCGCATCCGCTCGACACCGACGACAATCTCAACGCCCGCCGCATCCACACGCAGGCGCGCGTGCTCGCGCGCTCGGTGATGGTGGTGATCGTAATCATCGGTTTCGGCGCGGCGCTGATGGCGTTTCCGAGCGTGCGGCAGATCGGCGCGAGCCTGCTGGCGTCGGCGGGCGTCGCCGGGCTCGTCGCCGGTATCGCCGCGCGGCCGGTGCTCGGCAATCTGATCGCGGGCTTGCAGATCGCGCTGTCGCAGCCGATTCGCCTCGACGATGTCGTCGTGATTCAGGGCGAATGGGGACGCGTCGAGGAAATCACGGGCACGTACGTGTCGATCCGCATCTGGGATCAGCGGCGGCTGATCGTGCCGTTGCAGTGGTTCATCGAAAATCCGTTCACGAACTGGACGCGCAACAGTTCGCAGATCATCGGCACGGTGTTTCTGTATGTCGATTACCGGATGCCGCTCGCGCCGCTGCGCGAGGAGCTGGAGCGCATCCTCGAGCAGGCGCCGGAATGGGATGGCCGTGTGCAGGTGCTGCAGGTCACCGACGCCACCGATCGCGCGATGCAACTGCGCGTGCTCGTCAGTTCGTTCGACTCGGCGCTGAATTGGGATTTGCGCTGCCGCGTGCGCGAAGGGCTCGTGAACTTCGTGCAGGCGACTTATCCGCACTATCTGCCGCGCGCGCGGGCGGATCTGTCGACCGACAAGGAAAGTCACGTCGATTTCGCGCCGCCGCTCGAAAGGGCGGGCACGGCACACGCGGCAAGCACGGCGAATACGGCCGCCGATCCGGTCGCGAGCCGCGGCGAACCGACCGGGCCGGATCCGAAGGCGCACGCGGCGGCGTCCACCGCGCCGGCGCCGGCAGAAAAGACCTGACGGAAACCCGCGCGGCGTTTCCGGGTCGAAAATTTCGGGTTGATGCTGAGAAAGTCACGTTAAGTCACGTTAATCACGTTCGAAGAGGAAAAGGAAAGTCTATGAGCCGTCTCGTCGTCGTATCCAACCGGGTCGCCACGCCGACCGAAACCAAGGGCTCCGCGGGCGGGCTCGCCGTCGGCGTCTTCGGCGCGCTGAAGGACAGCGGCGGCGTCTGGTTCGGCTGGAGCGGCGACGTCGTGAGCGAAACCGTCGCGAATCAGGGACCGAAACTCGAACAGGACGGCGCGGTGACCTTTGCGACCGTCGGCCTGCCGAAAAAGGACTACGACCAGTACTACCGCGGTTTCTCGAACGCGATGCTGTGGCCGGTTTTCCACTATCGCAACGATCTCGCCGTCTACGACCGGGACGAGTACGCGGGCTACCGGCGCGTGAACGCGTGGCTCGCGCACAAGCTCATCAAGCTGCTCGAACCCGGCGACATCATCTGGGTCCACGACTATCACATGATCCCGTTCGCCGAGGCGCTGCGCTCGGCGGGCATCACGAATCGCATCGGCTTCTTTTTGCACATTCCGTTTCCGTCGCCGCAGATCCTGTTGAACATTCCGCCGCACGAGGAACTGGTGAAGTCGCTGTGCTGCTATGACGTCGTCGGGTTTCAGACGGAAAGCGATCGCGTCGCGTTTCACGACTACATCGTCCGGCACGCGCACGGCACCGCGACCCCCGACGGCCACGTCGAGGCGTTCGGACGCAAGCTGCGGACGAACGTTTATCGCATCGGCGTGTTTCCCGATGAAATCGCCGAGCAGGCCGAACGCGGCGAGGCGCGTCAGGACGTGATGGACCTGAAGCAGAGCCTCGAAGGCCGTAAGCTCATCATGAGCGTGGATCGGCTCGATTACTCGAAAGGACTGGTCGAGCGCTTCCGCGCGTTCGAGCATTTTCTGGAAAAGTCGCCCGAGTGGCGCGGCAATGTCACGCTCGTGCAGATCGCGCCGCCGACGCGCTCGGACGTCGAAACCTATCAGCAGATTCGCCAGAACCTGGAGTACGAAGCGGGGCGCATCAACGGACGTTACTCCGGGCTCGATTACACGCCGATCCGCTATCTCAATCAGCGATACGACCGCTGGAAGCTGATGTCGCTGTTTCGCGAATCGCAGATCGGGCTCGTCACGCCGCTGCGCGACGGCATGAATCTCGTCGCGAAGGAATACGTCGCGGCGCAGAATCCTGACGATCCCGGCGTGCTCGTGCTTTCCCAGTTCGCCGGCGCGGCCGATGAAATGACCGGCGCGGTGATGGTCAATCCGCACGATATCGTCGGCACGAGCGAAGCGATCGGCCGCGCGCTGGCGATGCCGCTCGCCGAGCGCAAGCAGCGCTACGAAACCAACATGGCGGCGCTGCGCAAGCACGATCTGGGCGTGTGGCGCGACAACTTCCTCGCCGATCTGCGCGGCGATGCCGAACGGTAACCGTCGCCGGAAACGAATGTTTCCGTGCTGTAACAGAGCGATGAAAGTGCAAGAGACGTCCGGAACGGGCGTATCCGCACTCGATAATGGGCTTCATCGCAGCGGATGGCGGAACGATTCGTAAGGGCAAACCTCGTTGTCCGGCCTTACGATCCGCTGTCATACTCGATGCGCGCCGCGGCTGGCAAGCGATCAGCCGCACGTCGATATCCGCATGGAGACGAGAACGATGAGAATTGCCCAGATTGCTCCGCTGACCGAATCGGTGCCGCCGAAGCTCTATGGCGGGACCGAGCGTGTGGTGTCGTACCTGACCGAGGCGCTCGTCGAGCTCGGTCACGAGGTGACGCTCTTCGCCACCGGCGATTCGCAGACCAGCGCCAACCTGGAACCCGTGTGGCCGCGCGCGTTGCGGCTCGACCCGGCGATCCGCGACCGCATCGCGCCGCACATGCTGCTGATGGAACTCGTGCGCCGCCGCGCCGAAGAGTTCGATGTCCTGCACTTTCACATGGACTATTACTCGTTCTCGCTGTTCAAGCGCCAGGACACGCCGTTCGTGACGACAATGCACGGCCGGCTCGATCTGCCCGAGCAGCAGCCCGTATTCGATACGTTCAACACCGCGCCCGTAATCTCCATTTCCGACGCGCAGCGGCATCCGCTGCCGCAGGCGAAATGGGTCAGCACCGTTTATCACGGCTTGCCGGAGAAGCTCTACGTGCCGCAGCCGGTGGAGCAGAAGTATCTGGCGTTCCTCGGACGCATTTCGCCGGAAAAGCGCGTCGATACGGCCATTCGCATCGCGGGCCGATGCGGCTTGCCGATCAAGATTGCCGCCAAGGTCGATTTCGCCGACCACGAGTATTTCGAGCGCGAGATTGCGCCGCTGCTGGAGCTGCCGTATGTCGAGTACGTCGGCGAGATCAACGACAGTCAGAAAGCCGAATTCCTGTCGGGCGCGCACGCGCTCGTGTTTCCGATCGACTGGCCCGAGCCGTTCGGCCTCGTGATGATCGAGGCGATGGCGTGCGGCACGCCGGTCATCGCGTTCAATCGCGGCTCGGTGCCGGAAGTGGTGGACGAGGGCGTGTCTGGCTTCATCGTCGAGGATGAAATCGGTGCGGTGGCCGCGGTGAATCGTCTGCATACGCTGTCGCGCGAGCGCGTGCGCAATCGCTTCGAGGAGCGCTTCACGTCGCATCGCATGGCTCGGCAATATCTCGAGGCGTATCAGTCGGTCGTGCGCGCGCAGAAGCGTGCGCGCTTCAAAGTGATCGATCGCGCGACGACGACCTGACGCGCGACCCGACACGACGCGGGAAAAAACAAAAAACCGCCGTGTGGCGCGACCCGGAAGGACCCACCACACGGCGGTTTTGCATTCGCCGCGAGGTAAAGCGCGACGCGCTCAGTACTTGATGCGCGACACCTTCGTGCCTTGCAGCGACACGTCGGCCATCAGGCCGGCGTTGGTCAGCACGATGGCCTCGACCGGTTTCGTGGCGGTGGTCGTGTCGATCACGCCGTTCGCGCCCATCTTCACCAACGCCACCGATGCATCCGCGCCCGCCGACCAGCCGTCGGAGTTGCGGAATTTGTCGAGCGCATCCTGCGTCATGAACAGGAAGATCAGCGCCTTCGACTGCGCGCCTGCCTGCAGGCCGAACGAGCCGGACGTCGTGCTGTAGTACCCGACGCTGCTGCCACCCACACGCAGCGCACCCTTGCCGTATTGCGCGCCGACGATGAAGCCGGCCTGAAGCACCGACGGGAACACCAGCACGCCGCGCGCTTTCGCGACCAGCTCGCGCGAGCCGCCGACGGTGGCATAGAGACGCTGGATCGTGCTGTCGACATCTGCGTCGATGGCGCGGCGGTCATCGGCGGCGCCCGCGGCCGCTTCGCTGCCGGCGTTCCGGTTTGCCGTGCAGCCGGCAAGCGCGAGGCCACCCATTGCCAGCACGGCCGTCGACTTGAGCATGAAGTTTCGTCTTTGCATCATTGTTCTCCATCGTGGAATTTAGGAAACCCCATAAGAGCGGGAGGGTGAGGCACGCCAAGTTATAGCACAGCAAGGTGAAACCGCGAGCCTCGGCCCATGCGCCGAAAGCCTTGTCAGGCTTGGGTCTTCAGGCTCCGCAACATTCGGGCGAACAAGCCGGACCTAGCTTACTCCGAATCCGTCCCCATAAGCGTCAGGCGCGTCGTTAAATTACACAAATCTTTCGAAGCACACATCGTCTGATACAAGGTTAGACGAAGCTTTGACCAAACCGAAATGGAAACGGCGTTTTCGCCCGAAGTGCGGCCCAAGGCGAGCAGAATTTTCGTGACGCTGCCTTTAGGTCGTACGAGAAAACCGCTGAAGGAAGTAGCAACGACCGTACCCGAGGCTTGGTCACGGATGGGTCGTCGTTTTTACTTCGGCGGAGGGCGGCGCGGGCGTGTGTTGCGGACGGCGCAGCGCGCGCCGGATGCCGCCGATCAGCACGCCGAGCACGAGCAGGAACGCTGCGGGCACGATCCAGTAGCCGACGAACGCATGCCAGAGATAATCGGCGAGCGTCGCCTTGCGATGCGCGTATTCGTTGAGCGCTTCCTGATGCTTCACCTCGGTGGCGGCGATGGCATCTTCGGGACAACCGGCTGCGCGCGCTTCTTCGGACGTGCCGTGGCAGCGCGCCGCGGCGCCGGCCGCGCGTTGGGCATCGGTCAACTCCCAGCTGGCAAGCGACTTCTGGAGATCGACGTTGTTGTACGCCATCTCCTCGCGCACTTCGTTCACCGCGACGATCAGCACCGGCACGAACCAGAACGTGATCGCCACGAGCCACCGCCTGAACCAGCGGTTCTTGTGTCTCCATGCCATCCGATGCCTCCATGCGCGGCTTTTCGCCTCGCTCGAAACGGCGGCGGCCGATGGCGTCTTTCTTGTATTTCGTAAGGGGCCGCCTTCGCGCCATCTTATGAGAAAAAGACGACGGTGCGAATCACTAGCTTGGGTGCAGTGCAATATCGGCCGGTAGGGAGCGTAAATACGCAACGGGCGCCGCGCGCGAACGGCGCGGCGTGCAGAACGCGAACGCAGGCGAGATCAGCCCTTGTTGCTGAGGCAGCTTTTCATGAAACTCTTGCGGTCGTCGCCTTTCTTGTCGCCTGCTTGGCTGTTGCACGCCGTCATCTTCTGCTGCTGCGTCATCGGCGCGGATGCGGCAGCCGGCGCGGCGGACAGACAGCTCTTCATGAAGGCCTTGCGGTCGTCGCCTTTCTTGTCGCCCGCCTGCTTGTTGCAATCGGTCATCTTGCTTTGCTGACTGTTGGCGGCGAAGGCGACGTTCGCGCCGAGCGTCAGGCTCAGCACGGCGATGAGGGCGGTGGCTCGAATGGTCATGTGACGCTCCCTGATTTGAGTGACGGTTGTTGTTCGACGGCGCGTGTCTGTATCGGCATGTCGCCCGCGCATTATGGCAAACACAATATGAACGGTGTGCGGGATAGGGTGAAATCGGGAGTCGCGGGAACGAGGCTTGCAAACGCCTTTCGTCGCCGGCGATCCGCACGACCGATGCAGCCGACGTATGATCGTGCGATGCATGTGAATGCGAAAGGAGATCGTCCATGTCCACGCCGCTGTCGGATCATTACAAAGGCTTCGAGATCAAGGTTCAGGCATTGAGGCGCGCGAAGGATCGCGACGAGCCGGACGACAGCCCGCGACACTTCGACATAGTCGTGACGATCGCGAAGAGCGCGCACGGCGAAAGCGGCCGCTCGGTGATGTTCGGCGTGCCCGATCAGGAACCGTTCGACAGTCCGATCGACGCGACGCGCGCGGGCATCGACTACGCGCGCGACATCATCGACAACAAGGTCGAAGGGCAGTCGGTCGAAGATCTCTGAGTCTTGTCCGCAGGCAACTAAAAACGCCGTCGAGCAGCCGTTCGACGGCGTTGTCGTATGTGCTGCACTACACGTTAGCCCGATTGACCTCCGGCGCCTGTCCAACGAGAATCGACGGCGGGCAAACGTTCAAACGTGCGCGAAAGGGCGTCGAAGGCATTGGCGCGCGAGCGTCCGGCGCGTTTCGATTGGCGTTGCTCGCGTTCGCTGCATCTCGCAAGACCAACAAACCAGAATAAGCATTGGAGATCCGCATGAACCGAATCATCCGCCGACGCGTCCTCACGGCTGCCGTCGCGCTCGCCGCCTGCACCGCATTGCCGTTCGCGTCGTCATCGGCGTTCGCGCAGCCGGCGGGCAAGCCCAAGGTGGCGCTCGTCATGAAATCGCTCGCCAACGAGTTCTTCCTGACGATGGAAACCGGCGCGAAAGACTATCAGGCGCACAACGCCGGCCAGTTCGACCTGATCACCAACGGCATCAAGGACGAGACCGACACGGCGGCGCAAATCCGCATCGTCGAGCAGATGATCGTCTCGAAGGTCGATGCGCTCGTGATCGCGCCGGCTGATTCGAAGGCGCTCGTGCCGGTCATCAAGAAGGCGGCGGACGCGGGGATCATCGTCGTGAACATCGACAACCGGCTCGATCCGGACGTGCTCAAGTCGAAGGATCTGAACGTGCCGTTCGTCGGACCGGACAACAAGAAGGGCGCGCGTAAGGTCGGCGACTATCTCGCGCCGAAACTGAAGAAGGGCGATGAAGTCGCGATCATCGAAGGCGTGACGACCACGACGAATTCGCAGGCGCGCAGCGCGGGCTTCAAGGAGGCGATGGACGCCGCCGGCATGAAGGTGGTCGCGCTGCAGTCGGGCGAATGGGAAATCGACAAGGGCAACGCGGTCGCGTCGCAGATCCTGAACGCCAATCCGAACGTGAAGGCGCTCCTGTGCGACAACGACAACATGGCGATCGGCGCCGTGTCGGCGATTCGCGCGGCGGGCAAGGCGGGCAAGGTGCAGGTCGTCGGCTTCGACAACATCGGCGCGATCAAGCCGATGCTCAAGGACGGCCGCGTGCTCGCCACGGCCGACCAGTACGCGGCGAAGCAGGCGGTGTTCGGCATCGACGTGGCGTTGAAGGCGATTGCCGGCCACAAGAAGCAGTCGGAGCTTTCGCAGGTCGTGGAAACGCCGGTCGATCTCGTGACGAAGTGAGCCGGCGCGAAGCCTCAAGTTCGCGGCGGGCGTGCCGATAACACACTGACGAGCGCGAAAGGCAGACGGCGCGGGCACGCTCCGCGGCCTTTCGCGCGGGCTTCGCCCAGCCGTGCTGGATCATTCCGAGGATGCACAACCGAGCCTTGAAGCGCCCCATGACCGGACCGAACGATGCGAACGTGCTAACGGTGACGGGCATCGGCAAGACCTATGTCGAGCCGGTGCTGACGGACGTATCGCTCGATCTCGTCGCGGGCGAGGTGCTCGCGCTGACCGGCGAGAACGGCGCGGGCAAGAGCACGCTGTCGAAGATCATCGGCGGGCTGACCGATCCGTCGACCGGCGCGATGACGCTCGCGGGCCAGCCCTACGCGCCGAAGAGCCGCTCGGAGGCCGAATCGCTCGGCGTGCGCATGGTGATGCAGGAGCTGAACCTGCTGCCGACGTTATCGGTGGCGGAGAATCTCTTTCTGAACCGCTTGCCGCGCAAGGGCTTCGGCTGGATCGACCGCAAGCGCCTCGCAGAAGACGCGCGTCACGCGATGGCGCAAGTCGGGCTCGACGCGATCGATCCGGATACGCTCGTCGGCGGTCTCGGCATCGGGCATCAGCAGATGGTGGAAATCGCGCGCAATCTGATCGGCGATTGCCGCGTGCTGATTCTCGACGAGCCGACCGCGATGCTCACCGCGCGCGAAGTCGATCTGCTGTTCGAGCAGGTCGAAAGGCTGAAGGCGCGCGGCGTCGCGCTCGTGTACATCTCGCACCGGCTGGAGGAATTGCGGCGCATCGCCGAGCGCGCGGCCGTGCTGCGCGACGGACGCCTCGTGCATATCGGTCCGATGGACGCGCTCACGAGCGACCGGCTCGTCACGCTGATGGTCGGACGCGAGATCGGCGAGCGCATCGATCTGGGCGAACGGCGGATCGGCGATGTCGCGCTGAAAGTGGAAGGCATGACGCGGCTGCCGGCCGTGCGCGACGTGTCGTTCGAGGTGCGCGCGGGCGAGATTTTCGGCGTGAGCGGGCTGATCGGCGCGGGCCGCACCGAGCTGATGCGGCTCATCTACGGCGCGGATCGCGCGGACGCGGGCACGGTGTCCGTCGCGCGCAAAGGGCAGGCGCTGCGGCGCGTGACGGTGCAATCGCCGTCGGATGCGGTCGAAGAAGGCATCGCGCTCATCACGGAGGATCGCAAGGGCGAGGGCCTGCTGCTCAGCCTGCCTATCGCCGCGAACGTTTCACTGGGCAACGTCGGCGCGGTGGCTCGGCACGGCGTGGTCGACGCGCGCCGGGAAGCGGCGCTCGCGCAACGGCAGATCGACGCGATGCGGATTCGCACGTCGGGGCCGGCGCAGGCGGTGTCGGAACTGTCGGGCGGCAACCAGCAGAAGGTCGTGATCGGCCGGTGGCTCGCGCGCGACTGCTCGGTGCTGCTGTTCGACGAGCCGACGCGCGGCATCGACGTCGGCGCGAAGTTCGACATCTACGGGCTGATGGGCGCGCTCGCTCGCGAAGGACGCGCGCTCGTCGTCGTGTCGAGCGACCTGCGCGAGCTGATGCTGATCTGCGACCGTATCGGCGTGATGTCGGCGGGGCGCATGACGGGCGTGTTCGAGCGCGCGAACTGGACGCAGGACGCGCTGCTCGCGGCGGCGTTCTCGGGTTACGCGAAGCGCGAGGCGATCCTGCACGAGCCCATCGCCCCGGACGCGAAAGCGCCCGAAGACAACGTGGAGCATTGAATGAGCGAAGCGAATCTGCCCGCCGATGCGCCGAAGAGCACGAAAGGCGTCGGCACGCGTCTGGGCATTTCGAATTACCTGGGTCTCGCGGGCGCGCTCGCCGCGATGATCGCGCTGTTTTCGGTGCTGAGCACGCACTTTCTGACGTACGACACGTTCAGCACGATCGCGAACCAGATTCCGGATCTCGTCGTGATGTCGGTCGGCATGACGTTCGTGCTCATCATCGCGAGCATCGATCTGTCGGTCGGCTCGGTGCTGGCGCTGGGCGCGTCGGTGGTGAGCGTGGCCGCGCTGAAGTGGCACTGGCCGGCGTTTCCGGCGGCGCTGATCGGGCTCGCGGCCGCCGCGCTGACGGGCGCCGTGACCGGCCTCGTGACGGTGGCGTGGCGGATTCCGTCGTTCATCGTCTCGCTCGGCGTGCTGGAAGGCGCGCGCGGGCTTGCGTATCAGATGACGAATTCGCGCACGGCGTACATCGGCGATGCGTTCGATTTTCTGTCGAATCCGATCGCGTTCGGCATCTCGCCCGCGTTCCTGATCGCGGTCGCGGTGATGATAATTGCCCATCTGGTCTTGACCCGGACGGTTTTCGGCCGATATCTCGTAGGGATCGGCACGAACGAGGAAGCCGTGCGTCTCGCGGGCGTGAATCCGCGGCCGTACAAGGTGATCGTTTTCGCGCTGATGGGCGCCTTGTCCGGACTCGCGGCGCTCTTTCAGATCTCGCGGCTCGAAGCCGCCGATCCGAACGCCGGCGCGGGGTTGGAACTGCAGGTGATCGCGGCGGTCGTGATCGGCGGAACGAGCCTGATGGGCGGGCGCGGCTCGGTCATCAGCACGTTTTTCGGCGTGTTGATCATCTCCGTGCTGGCGGCGGGACTGGCGCAGATCGGCGCGAACGAGCCGACCAAGCGCATCATTACCGGCGCGGTGATCGTGGTGGCGGTGGTGCTGGATACATACCGCAGCAGGAGAAAGCGGGTTTGATCGAAGGGCGGCGCAGGCGGGCGCTCCGAACGGGGTGGAGCAACGGCCGGCGACGAGAGAAGGCAGCGGGCGGCAGCGGCGAACGGGGATTCATCGCCGCCGCACACAATGAAGCAGGCAGGGCGCGGGGAAAGCAGAGCGGCGCATGAAAGTGGTCGCGCCGGACGCCTTACGACCAATAAGAGCAGTTGGACCAAAGCATAGCGAAGGACGATGTATGGCGACGATCAAAGACGTGGCAGCCATTGCCGGGGTGTCGTTTACGACGGTATCCCACGTAGTGAACAATTCGCGGCCGGTTTCGGCCGACGTGCGGGCGAAAGTCGAGCGGGCGATCCGTGAGCTCGACTACGTGCCGTCGGCGGTCGCGCGCTCGCTGAAGGCGCGCTCGACGGCGACCATCGGCCTGCTCGTGCCGAACGCGACGAATCCGTATTTCGCCGAGCTCGCGCGCGGCGTCGAGGACGGCTGCGCGAAGAACGGCTATTGCGTGTTCTTCTGCAACTCCGACGACGATCCCGCGAAGCAGCGCAACTACCTGCGCGTGCTGCAGGAAAAGCGCATCGACGGGCTCGTGATTGCATCGGCGGGCGAGGACTCGGTGCTCGCGCAATGCCTCGCGGGCGCGCGCGAGCCGCTCGTGATCGTCGACCGCAATATCGAGGGGCTGCAATCGGACCTCGTGCAGATCGACCACGAAAAGGGCGCGTATCTCGCGACGCGGCATCTGCTGCAGCTCGGGCATTCGAAGATCGGCTGCATCACAGGCCCCGTCGCGACCGCCGTTTCCGCGATGCGCCTGCACGGCTTCATCCGCGCGATGGCCGAGCGCGGCATGGAAATCGCGCCGAACGCGATCCAGCAGAGCGACTTTTCCGCGACGGGCGGTTACGCGGCGGCCTCGCTCCTGCTCGACAACATGAAGCCGACGGCGATCTTCGCGTGCAACGACATGATGGGCATCGGCGCGCTGCGTGCGGCGGCGGAGCGTCACATCAACGTGCCGACGGACTGCTCGATCATCGGTTTCGACGATGTCGAGCTGTCGCGCTACACCTATCCGGCCTTGTCGACGGTGGGGCAATCGGTGCGCGCGCTCGGCGAAATGGCCGCGCAGACGCTGATCGAGCGCATCACCGGCAAGCTGACGGGCACGACGCGCCGCCGCGTGGTGCCGCCGCGCCTCGTGCGCCGCGAATCGACCGCGGTGGTGCCCGAGTCGCGCGGCGCGAAGGCCTAACGACCGCGGTGCAGTAAAGGAACCAAAGGAAACGAGATGGGCGACAGTGCCAAGACCGGCCGCGTGACCGTGGTCGGCAGCCTCAACATGGATCTCGTCGCGCGCGCGCCGCGCCTGCCGCGACCGGGGGAAACGCTCGCCGGACACGCGTTCGCGCAGATGCCGGGCGGCAAGGGCAGCAATCAGGCGGTCGCCGCGGCGCGCCTGGGCGCGCATGTCGCGATGATCGGCTGCGTCGGCGACGATACGAACGGCGCCACGCTCAGAGGCAGCCTCGAAGCGGAAGGCATCGACTGCACGGCGCTCGCGACCAGCGCCAGCGCGCCGACGGGCGTCGCGCTCATCGTCGTCGACGATGCGAGCCAGAACGCGATCGTCATCGTCGCGGGCAGCAACGCCGAAGTCACGCCCGCGCGCATCGAAGCGCAGGAGGCGCTCATCGCGCGCGCCGACGTCATCGTGTGCCAGCTCGAAACGCCGCCGGACGCCGTGCGCGCCGCGCTCGCCACCGGCCGTCGCCTGAAGCGCACGACGATCCTGAATCCCGCGCCCGCGGCGCGCAAATTGCCGCCGGACTGGTTCCCGCTGATCGACTATCTGATTCCGAACGAACTCGAAGCCGCGACGCTCTCCGGGGTCGCCATCGAAACGCCCGACGACGCGCGCCGCGCCGCGCAGGCGCTCAAGGCGAAAGGCGCGCGCAACGTCATCGTGACGCTCGGCGCGCAAGGCGTGCTGGCTTTGCTCGACGGCGCGGACGACGAAGGCGTTCATCTGCCGTCGCCGCGCGTCGAAGCGGTCGATACGACCGCCGCCGGCGACACGTTCATCGGCGGCTTCGCGGCGGAACTCGCACGCGGCGCGGCGGCAATGCACGCAATCGCGTTCGGCCAGCGCGCGGCGGCAATCGCGGTGACGCGCGAGGGCGCGCAACCATCGATTCCGCACCGCAGCGAAATTTCAGCATAACTTTTCAATATTCATTGAAAACACGGCGCGTCTGACGCGCCGTTTTCTTTTCATACGAAATAAATTCCTCAAGTGCCGACACATTCGCGCCGTTTACATCGATAGCGGTCGCGCGATGTCCAGCGCGCACGCTGCCACGCAACGACGACTCCGCTCGCGAGCGGCATCAGGGAAAAATTCAATGAAAACAGCTTTGACGATCAAGGCGCGCCTCGGCATCTCGATGGCGTTTCTGGGGGCACTGCTCATCGCGATCGGCGCGTTGGGGCTCACCGGCATGAGCCATTCGAATCGCGCGTTTCAAGACACCTATTCGGTGCAGATGCCCGCGGCGATCGCCGTCGGCAACGCGGAAATGTATGCGGCGCGCGAGCGTCTCGTGTTCGATCGCGCGGCGCTGCTCGCCGGCACGCCGGAGGTGGCGGCCACGGTCGAGCGCGCGCGCATGATGCGCGAACGCGCGGACGGCTACTGGAAGCAATACCTGGCGCTGCCGCAAGCGCCGGAAGAAAAGCGCCTCGCCGACGCCGCTCAGGACCGGCGCCTCGCGCTGCAGGGCATCGTCGACAAGGGCGTCGCGGCGGTCTTGGCGAACGATCACGACGCCATCATCGCGAACGCCAAGGCGATGCAGGCGACGTACAACGAGCTCGCCAACGCCAACGACGCGCTGCGCAAGCATCTGACCGAAGCATCCGCGAGAAGCTATGAGGAGACGCAGGACCGCTTCGGATGGTTCCGCGCGCTGAGCTTCGGCGCGATCGCGCTCGGCATCGCCGCGGCCGCGTTCGCGTGGCTGTCGCTCAGGCGCGCCATCGCGCGGCCGCTCGAAGCGGCGCTCGGTCATTTCGAATCGATCGCCGCGGGCGATCTGCGCCGCGAGGTCGCCATCACGTCGCGCGACGAAATGGGCCAGTTGCTCGAAGGTCTCGCCAAGATGCGCGCGAGCCTGCTGACGACCGTCCGCACGGTGCGCTCGGGCAGCGAATCGATCGCGTCGGCGACGCAGCAGATCGCCGCGGGCAATACCGATCTGTCGTCGCGCACGGAAGAACAGGCATCGGCGCTGCAGGAAACCGCGTCGAGCATGGAAGAGCTGACCGGCACCGTCCGCCAGAACGCCGACAACGCGCGGCAGGCGAGCGCACTCGCGGCGAACGCGTCGGAAATCGCCGGCAAGGGCAGCGCGGTCGTCACGCAGGTCGTCGACACGATGCGCGAGATCAACGGCAGTTCGTCGAAGATCGCGGACATCATCACGATCATCGAAGGCATTGCGTTCCAGACCAACATTCTGGCGCTCAACGCGGCCGTCGAAGCGGCGCGCGCGGGCGAAGAAGGGCGCGGCTTCGCGGTCGTCGCGGGCGAAGTGCGCAGTCTGGCGCAACGCTCGTCGGCGGCGGCGAAGGAAATCAAGGAACTCATCGACACGTCCGTGGCGCGCGTGCAGACGGGCACGACGCTCGTCGACGAAGCCGGCCGCACGATGAGCGAGATCATCGGCGCGGTGCAGCGCGTGACCGACATCATGGGCGAGATCGCGGCGGCGTCGGAGGAACAGTCGAGCGGCATCGAGCAGGTGTCGCGCGCCGTCACGCAGATGGACGAAGTCACGCAGCAGAACGCGGCGCTCGTCGAGGAAGCGGCGGCCGCCGCGCAGTCGCTCGAAGATCAGGCCGGGCGGCTGCGGCAGGCGGTGGCGGTGTTCCAGGTCGCGGACGGCGCGGCGCTTGCTGCTGTTCCGGCAGCATCCACGATGGCGGCGAAAATTGCACCGCGCGCAACGATGCCTGCGCGCGTTGCCTTGAAGTCGGCGAAGCGCGCACCCGCCGCGCCGTCGCCCGCGCCGAAGGCGTCCGCCACGACGGAGGCAAGCGGCGACTGGGAGACGTTCTGAGCGCGACAGACGGCGCTTAAGGCCTGAATGCGCGCGAGTGCACACGCGCGCGACCAACGTCGATCCGGTAACCCGTACACTGGTGGGTGCCTCACCGCTCACACGAGGATATCGACATGACCGGATCGACACTCGCCGCGAAGCTCGCGGACGCCCGCCGCCGGCATCAGCTGATCGACACGCTGGCGCCGGCCGACATACCTGCGGATGCGCCCACCGCCTACGCGATCCAGCACGAGATGCTGAGCGAGGCGGATGCGCGCATCGGCGCCTGGAAGATCGGCGCGCGCGCCCCCGACGCGCTCGCCACGGGCGCGCCCATCGACGCCGCGCTCGTCCATGTTTCGCCCGCGCGCCTACCTTTTCAATCGTTTTTCCGCGTGCTCGTGGAACTCGAAGTCGCGTTCCGCTTTTCCTATGCGCTGCCCGCGCGACCCGACCCTTACACACGCGAGGAAGTATTCGACGCGATCGGCGGCATCGCGGTCGCGCTCGAAGTCGTCGACAGCCGTTTCGCTCAATGGCCCAATCTCGATCCGCTGGCCCAGCTCGCGGATTCGCAGAACAACGGCGCGCTCGTCGTATCGGGCATGGAACCTTACGACGTCGTCGCGCCGGGCTTCGACTTTCTGACGCCGCGACTGGAATTCACCCTCGACGGCGTGTCGATCGCACCGGCCGCGCTCGGCAATCCCGCGGGCGATCCGCGCGAATTGCTGCCGTGGCTGGTCAACCATTGTTCTCGCATGGGTTTGACGGTCGAGCCGTTCTGGACCATTACAACAGGTTCCTATACGGGCGCGTATCGCGTCGATGGACCGGGCATGCTGCATGGTGCGATCGATCGCATCGGCGAACTGGAATTGGTGCTCGCTTGATGTTCGGATGCGCCGCACCGGGAACGATTATTGATGATGTCGCACGCGCATCGTCTTTATCGGATGCGTGCATCTCTTGAGCGCTTGTCCACGTAACCAAGGATGTGAGGCGCGCGTCGCATTGGCGGACGGAAGCAGTAGATAAGTAGCGAAGAGCGCGGGGAAGCGAACAGGCAGGGACCATGTCGCGCAAGAGGATAGCGACATTGGGATGAACATTGTAGGTGAACGAAAATAGCGCACCAAGCTAGGAATTCTTCGAAGCAAATGAACAACGCAAGTGCGTGAAAAAAAATTCGAAAGGGTTTAGGATGATTTCAAGCGATGTCGTTTCGATTACGCGCGTTGCGCACGGCATAGCTTTCTGACTTCGGCGAGGAGGTAGCATGGATATCTACAGCAGTTTCGCGACGCGCTTCGAAAAAACTCGCGAGGAGGAATTCTCGCTCGAAGAGTATCTCGCGCTCTGCAAAGAAGATCCTGCCACATATGCAACAGCGGGCGAACGCATGTTGACGGCCATCGGGGAACCGGAGATGGTCGACACTCGGCTCGACCCGCGTTTATCGCGTGTGTTTGCAAACAAGGTCATCAAGGTGTATCCGGCATTCCGCGAGTTCTACGGAATGGAGGAAGTGATCGAGAACGTCGTGTCCTACTTCCGGCACGCGGCGCAGGGTCTCGAAGAGAAGAAGCAGATCCTTTATCTGCTGGGTCCGGTGGGCGGCGGCAAGTCGTCGATCGCCGAACGACTCAAGCAGCTCATGGAGCGTGTGCCGTTCTATTCGCTGAAGGGCTCGCCCGTCAACGAATCGCCACTCGGCCTTTTCGATTACGACGAAGACGGTCCGGTGCTCGAAGAGCAATACGGCATTCCGCGCCGCTATCTCAAGAGCATTCTCTCGCCGTGGGCGGTGAAGCGCCTGCACGAGTACAACGGCGACATCCGCAAGTTCCGCGTCGTGCGCCGCTATCCGTCGATTCTTCGTCAGATCGGCATTGCGAAGACCGAGCCTGGCGACGAGAACAATCAGGACATCTCGTCGCTCGTCGGCAAGGTGGACATCCGCAAGCTCGAAACGTATTCGCAGGACGACGCCGATGCCTACAGCTATTCCGGCGGCCTGTGCCTCGCCAATCAGGGCTTGCTGGAATTCGTCGAGATGTTCAAGGCGCCAATCAAGGTGCTGCACCCGCTGCTGACCGCGACCCAGGAAGGCAACTTCAAGGGCACGGAAGGCTTCGGCGCGATTCCGTTCGACGGCGTCATCCTCGCGCACTCGAACGAGTCTGAGTGGAAGGCGTTCCGCAACAACAAGAACAACGAAGCACTGCTCGATCGTATCTTCGTCGTGAAGGTGCCGTACTGCCTGCGCTACGGCGAAGAGATCAAGATCTACGAGAAGCTGCTGCGCAATTCGTCCCTCGCCGAGGCGGTCTGCGCACCGGGCACGCTCAAGATGATGGCGCAGATGGCCGTGCTCACGCGTCTGCACGAACCGGAGAACTCGAGCCTCTTCTCGAAGATGCAGGTCTACGACGGTGAGAACCTGAAGGACACGGACCCGAAAGCGAAGTCGTATCAGGAGTATCGCGATTACGCGGGTGTCGATGAAGGCATGACGGGTGTGTCCACGCGTTTCGCGTTCAAGATCCTGTCGCGTGTCTTCAACTTCGATTCGAGCGAGGTCGCGGCGAATCCGGTGCATCTCATGTACGTGCTCGAACAGCAGATCGAGCGCGAGCAGTTCCCGCCGGAAACGGAGCAGAAGTATCTGTCGTTCATCAAGGACGTGCTCGCGTCGCGCTATGCCGAGTTCATCGGCAAGGAGATTCAGACCGCTTATCTGGAGTCGTATTCGGAGTATGGACAAAACATCTTCGACCGCTATGTGACGTATGCGGACTTCTGGATTCAGGATCAGGAGTTCCGCGATCACGACACCGGCGAGAGCTTCGACCGCGCGGCATTGAACGCCGAGTTGGAGAAGATCGAGAAGCCCGCGGGCATCAGCAACCCGAAGGACTTCCGCAACGAGATCGTGAACTTCGTGTTGCGCGCTCGTGCGGCCAATGGCGGCAAGAACCCCGCGTGGATCAGCTATGAGAAGCTGCGTGTGGTGATCGAGAAGAAGATGTTCTCCAACACGGAAGAACTTCTGCCGGTGATTTCGTTCAACGCGAAAGGATCGGCCGAAGAGCAACGCAAGCACGAAGACTTCGTCAATCGCATGGTCGCGAAGGGTTATACGCCGAAGCAGGTCCGGCTCCTGTGCGACTGGTATCTGCGCGTGCGCAAGTCGTCGTGATGTAAGCAAGGCAAGACGGGAGCCGGCGCTCGAAGCGCCTGGCTCCGGTCCCGCGCAAAGCGATAGTCAGGAAGTCCCGGCGGCCCGGGCGCGTGGATTGCAACCGGACCGCACAGTGGACAGTTTGCGAGACGAAAGACGCTGCGATCAGTCGAAGCTCCGCGCAGCGCCTCACAACCTCGCCAATAACGCGGGAGACTGGATGTGCTGCACCAAATCATCGACCGCAGGTTAGCCGGCAAGAACAAGAGCATCGCCAATCGCGAGCGCTTCCTGCGACGCGTCAAGAGTTACATTCGCCGCGCCGTTTCCGACGCGGTGCGCGATCGCAGCATCAAAGACATTCAAAGCACTCAGAGCATCACCATTCCCAAGAAGGACATCTCCGAGCCCTCGTTCCGTCACGGACCGGGCGGCAAGCGCGAGTACGTTCATCCGGGCAATGCGGATTACATTCGCGGTGACAAGATTCCGCGCCCGCCGGGCGGCGCGGGCGGCGGCGGCAAGAGCGCGAGCAACGAAGGCGAAGGGCAGGACGACTTCGTTTTCGAGCTGTCGCGCGAAGAGTTCATGCAGTACTTCTTCGACGATCTCGAACTGCCGCGCCTCGTCAAGACGCAACTGCTCGCCGTGCCGACGTGGAAGAACGTGCGCGCGGGCTGGGCGGCGGAAGGCACGCCCAACAATATCGACGTGGTGAGATCGCTGCGCTCCGCGCTCGGACGGCGCATCGCGCTCGGCTGGCCGCTTGCATCGCAACTGCGTGAGATGGAGCGCCAGCTCGAACAACTGAAGGAAGAGAACGGCGATCCGGAAGACATCGCCCGGCTCGAAGCGGATATTGTCATCATGCAGGGCCGGATCACGCGCATTCCGTTCATCGATCCGTTCGACCTGCGCTATATCAATCGCGTGAAGCAGCCGACGCCGTCGAGCAAGGCCGTGATGTTCTGCCTGATGGACGTCTCCGGTTCGATGGACGAGCAACGCAAGGATTTGTCCAAGCGCTTCTTCATCCTTTTGTATCTGTTCCTGCAGCGGAACTACGAGAAGATCGAAGTCGTGTTCATCCGGCACCATACGCGCGCGGAAGAAGTGGACGAAGACACGTTCTTCCATTCGACGGAAAGCGGCGGCACGGTTGTGTCGAGCGCGCTCGAACTCATGAAGAAGATCATGGACGAGCGTTATTCGCCGACTGAATGGAACATTTACGGCGCGCAGGCATCGGACGGCGACAACTGGACGGACGACTCGCCCAAGTGCCGCAAGCTGCTCGCGGAAGACATCCTGCCGAAGGTCCGGTATTTTGCCTATATTCAAGTTGCGCCGGAGGAGCAGAATCTCTGGTTGGAGTATGCTCAGCTTGCGATGGGCGCGCCTGAACTCGCCATGAAGAAGGTCGATTCGGCGGCGGACATCTATCCGGTGTTCCGCGAGCTGTTCGAAAAGCAGCAGGCGGCCGCATGACGACGCGGCATTTGCACAACGAGACGCGTGGGTATCAGCTGGAAGGCACGGACGATCGTGTGGATTCCCAGCTCGAATCAGAGGCCAGGCAACGCAAGGCGTCCGCGAAAGCAGACGGCGCGCACGAGGAAGGCAGAATGAATGTATCGGAGAAGCGGCGACCGCTGCCGTGCCCGTCGGACTGGAGCGTCGAACTGATCGAGGAGTACGACGCCGAGATATCGCGCGTCGCGAACCGTTATGGTCTCGACACCTATCCGATCCAACTGGAAATCA
Source organism: Caballeronia sp. ATUFL_F2_KS9A (assembly GCF_023630765.1). Classification (NCBI taxonomy): domain Bacteria; kingdom Pseudomonadati; phylum Pseudomonadota; class Betaproteobacteria; order Burkholderiales; family Burkholderiaceae; genus Caballeronia; species Caballeronia sp. ATUFL_F2_KS9A. Next base: position 152,163 of record NZ_JALQEK010000004.1, read on the forward strand.
TCAGCTCCGAGCAGATGATGGATGCGTATGCGTCCGTCGGCATGCCGGTGAATTATCGCCACTGGTCGTTCGGCAAGCACTTTCTTGCGACCGAGAAAGGCTATCGGCGCGGGCAGATGGGCCTCGCGTATGAGATCGTTATCAACTCGAATCCCTGCATCGCGTATCTCATGGAAGAGAACACCATGACGATGCAGGCACTCGTGATTGCGCACGCCGCGTACGGGCATAACTCCTTTTTCAAGGGCAATTATCTTTTCCGCCTGTGGACGGACGCGCACGCGATCATCGATTACCTCGTCTATGCGAAGAATTACATCGCGGAGTGCGAGGAGCGTTATGGGCTGGATCGCGTCGAGGAACTGCTCGATTCGTGCCACGCGCTGATGAATTACGGCGTCGATCGCTACAAGCGGCCGCAGAAACTGTCGCTGGCGAAGGAAGCGGCGATGCGCCGCGAGCGCGAAGCGTATCTGCAATCGCAGGTCAACGAACTGTGGCGCACGCTGCCCAAGGGCAAGGAGCCGTCGCCCGAGGAAACCGAGAGCCGGTATCCGCCGGAGCCGCAGGAGAATCTGCTGTATTTCGCGGAGAAGAATGCGCCGTTGCTTGAGCCGTGGGAGCGGGAAGTGATCCGCATCGTGCGCAAGATCGGGCAATATTTTTATCCGCAGCGGCAGACGCAAGTCATGAACGAAGGCTGGGCCACGTTCTGGCATTACACATTGCTGAACACGCTTTATAACGAAGGCCGTCTCGAAGACAGCTTCATGATGGAGTTTCTGCATTCGCATTCGAATGTGGTGTATCAGCCGCCGGTGACGAAGCCGTATTACAGCGGCATCAATCCGTACGCGCTCGGCTTTTCGATGATGAGCGACATTCGCCGCATCTGCGAAAACCCGACGGACGAGGATCGCGAATGGTTCCCGGAACTCGCGGGAAGCGACTGGCTGGAATCGCTGCATTATGCGATGCGCAACTTCAAGGACGAGAGCTTTATCGCGCAGTATCTGTCGCCGCATCTGATCCGGGAAATGCGTCTGTTCTCGATTCTCGATGACGATATGCGCGATGCGCTGGAAGTGTCGGCCATTCATGACGACAGCGGATATCGTTACGTGCGTCAGGCGCTGTCGCGGCAATACGATATTCATCATCGGGAGCCGAACATTCAGGTTTATTCGGTGAACACGCGTGGGGATCGCAGCCTGACGCTGCGGCATTTCATGACGGATAACCGCCATCTCGCGAACGATAGCGACGAAGTGCTCAAGCACATGGCGCGCTTGTGGCAATTCGACGTTTATCTGGAAAGCGTCGATGAAAACGGAACGGTGAGGAAGCGGTTCGAATGCCGGTATACGGCGCCGAGTACGCGCTGACACCACCTCCGACAGTTATCTGAACAACGCGCGCCGTCTTGAAAGGACGGCGCGTTTTTTTTTGCTCAGACGCGTCGCTTCGCATGGATCGCAGTCAGCCACGAATTAAGAGGATTCGTCTAAACAATCTGCGCTACATGACTGAGAATTGTCCGCAGGAGGATCGAACCATGGCGGACAATTCAGCACCCAGTTTTGATAAATGGCGCGACGGAATAAGTGCAGCGGTTGGGGATGATAGATGGAACAGTTGGGACAATGAAGTTCAGCTGGCGGTCAGCGAATTCAATCATCACCTGATCGGAAACGCGGGATATCGACCGCTCGATTGGCGGATCATCAAGGCAATGACATGGGTCGAATCCGGCGCCAACAGTTCCGAATGGAAAAAGAAGCCGATGCAAATAGGTGTAGCAGGAGATCCGGGGCTGTCAGCGCTGCTCTCTGCCAAGGAAGGTGGAGACTTGATTCTGCCGCCAGCATGGAAGTCCCGCCTCACGGTCGCGTCGGTCAGAGCAGACCCCCTTCATAACATTCGGGCGGGAGTGGGTTATCTGCTCATGCGTTCGGCAAGATTCGAGTACCGAAGTGTGCTGGACGGCGATTCCAGAACGTTCGATGTAACCGTCAAGGCTGGCGATAGCCTCGAAAAGATCGCAAAGGCGCAGGGGAGTACGGTCGATGTGCTCAAAAGCCTGAATCCGGCAGCGAATATCCTGCGCTCGGGTCAAATCTTAAAGTGCCGAAAGGCAGCGATCGGACAAGTCATCACTGGCTGGCGACCGATAAACTCAGCCATGATTGCGAATCGCTATAACGGCGGTGGGGACAGCGAGTACGCAAAAAAATTCGACTACGTCTGGACCATTATTGCGCGATGAAGAATGAGAAGGCCATGAGTACGTTAAGGCGCGTCGGCGTGAGTCTAATAGCCTGCTTTCCATTTTTCGGTCATGCAAATTCAGTGTTGAGCGAAAAGGAACTACGCGCACAATGCAGTTCACTCCACTTTTCGCAGGTGCACGTGCGCGCGTGCCTGGAGGAAAAAGCAAATCAGAGCGAACGCGATTTGAAACAGGCCGAACAGAATGCTATCAGCGCGCTCGCGCAGTGGGATGAAGACGACAGATTCAGCCGCGCGGCCCGAGCGGGTCTCTCAACGTCGAATAAGTCGTTCACTCAGTATCGTGAGGCTCAATGCAAATTCTCAGCGTCACTCAATGGTGGGGCCGCAGGGAATTCTCACGAGATCAGGCGACTCGCGTGCATCGCAGAACTCAACAGCAGACGCGCAGAACAACTGCGCAGCGCAGCGTCGGAACTACCTTCGAAGTAACCGGGGTGAGTGGCATGGCAGCGCGCCAATGCTGCGAGACCACCACTACGCGCCGCAATTCAGATCGCCTTCAACTTGATAACCAGCGTGCGTTTCCCTCGTTCGACAGTCACCTCGCCGGTCGCGGCCGCGTTCAACAGTTCGAGCAGACGGACGAACTTAAGCGTCGCAACCGACGTCCGCTCAACCATGACGACCCGATCGCCAATCTCGATGCCGCTTGCGGCCAATCTGCCGTCCGGTGTGAGTGCGGCGACCCTGTAGCGATCGCCAGCGCGCTGCAGGCCAGCGCCGATAATAGAGGGCGTGCTGTCTTTGGGCGTATCGGGAAGATCGAAGCAGAACCGGTAGTGACGGAAATCCATTTCGAAGCGGTCCATCTTTTCCAGCAAGCCCTGGCCGATACGAGGCGTTGGTGAGCCTGCCAGCACCGTGAGTTTCGGTAGCGCCTTCTGACCGATGGCGAATCCGGCGATCAAACCCTGCTGATTCGGCGTGAATCGATCGGTCGCATCGTAGGAAAAGGTCGTATTGATGCGCTCGAACCATTGCGCTTCCGCGATCGCATCGAACGTTTCCTGTGGCAGCGCGACATCCCCGTTGTCGCCCGTATCGAGCAGGAACGGCAAAGATTCGTCCCTGAGACGCAGTTCGATGAGCGGCGTTCGCTGCGCGGCATCCAGCGTCATGAACGCGCACTGCTGCCATGCATGCGCAGGTGCTTCGCCGGCATACGCGGAGAGCCGCCCGGCAACATAATCGGCTCGCCATGTCAGATTGCGCATCGACTCCATCCCGATGATGCCGTCGAAAGGCCTCTCATCGACGGAAGAAAGGCGCGCCATGTCACCGATGAGCACAGCGCCGCCCGCCGGGATCGACCAGCCGTCGAGACGGATCGCCGGACTCGTGCCAAGCTCCATGCGCATCGTGTCGCTCGCCGTTCCGCTCGTGACGGCGCGGTCGCCAACGGGCTCCGGTAGCAGGCCGTTCCTGAGGAAAACCGCTTCGGCGGCCGGCGTCATCTGGACGGCGGCCAGCCGACCGCGCCTATCGAGTACGTTCAGGGTCGCACCTGTATCCAGAAGGACCCGCACTGATTTGCCGTCCGCGCTGCGCGCCTCGAGGAGCCAGTGGCCGTCACGCTTGACGGGAACCGAAAGCACCGGAACGTCGTCGGCCGCGGCGGGCATGTCGTCGTGCCTGCCGTTGCAACCGGCGAGCACCGCGCAAAGTAAAAAGCCAGTTGCCGTTGCTCGGAGTTTTGCGAGTCTGGGATCGGTTGTCATGCGGTACTGCCGGATGGTGGTTCGAAACCGCCACCATACAGACAGCCTACACGCCAAGACACATCTTCTTGATGATTCGTTACAGACGAGCAGGCCACGACACCAGGCAGACCAACGCGCGTCACTCGCCCCGGCCGCTCACCCCATCCTGCGAAAACAAATCCCAGCTCGCCATGAACAGCGCCGCGACGAGCGGCCCGATCACGAACCCGTTGATGCCGAAAAGCGCCATCCCGCCGAGCGTCGAAATAAGCACGACCCAGTCCGGCATTTTCGTATCCTTGCCGACGAGAATCGGTCGCAGTACGTTATCGACGAGCCCGATCACCACGACGCAGAACGCGACCAGAATCAGCCCCTTGACGATTTGCCCCGTCATGAAAAAGTAGAGCGCGGCGGGCGCCCACACGATTGCCGCGCCGACCGCGGGCAGCAGCGACAAAAACGCCATCAGCACGCCCCACAAAAGCGAACCGCCGATGCCGAGGATCCAGAAAATCAGCCCGCCGAGAAGACCCTGCACGGCCGCAACCGCGATGTTCCCCTTGACCGTCGCGCGCACCACGGTCGTGAACTTCGCGATCAGATGCTGCTTCGGCTCGGGATCGAGCGGAATCGCGCGCCGGATGCGCCGTCCGATTTCGCCGCCATCGCGCAGTAGAAAAAACACCAGATAAAGCATCACGCCGAAGCTCACCACGAACTGGAACGTGTTCTGCCCGATCGACAGCGCCTGCGTCGCGGCGAACTGGCTGATCTGCGACGCGCCTTCCATCAGCTTGCGCTGCACGCCGGGAATGTCGTCGAGTCCATAACGGCCGAGCAGTTGCTGCACCGACGCCGGCAACGCGTGCAGCACATGCTGGAAGTAAAGCCCGAAATTCAGCTCGCCGCTCTTGATCCGCGCGTAGACGAGGGCGATTTCCTGCACGAGCGTCACCGCGACGATCGCGAGCGGAATGATGACGATGAGAATCGCGGCGGCCAGCGTCGTCAGCGCGGCGAGGTTTCGACGCTTGCCGAAGCGCGCGGCGAGGTAACGCTGCATCGGCTGAAACAGGATCGCGAGAATCGCACCCCAGAAGATGGCGCCAAAAAACGGCAGCAGCACCCAGGCGAGCGCGAGCGTCACGACGCACAGCAGGATATGGAAGAAATTCTGATTGACGTTGTGGTTATTCATTAGCGGCCAGGAAACAAACAAAAGGGCGAAGAGCGGGGCGTTCGCGCTAGGGTTCGAGCAAGAATTCGTCCAAGGGTTCGCCGCGAACCGGCCGATTGTTCGGTCACTGCTGGAGCCGAACCGCTCGCGTCGACTAAAATCCGGCTTCCAATCCTTGCGGATCGCTTTCCGGGAACACGGCGAGCAGGCGCGCGAACGAGCCGATCGTTCGTACGCGGCGTTTATCCGCTCAACGCATCGAACAATGAATCCAGGCGTCGTCTACGCATTCGCGGCCTTTGCCATCTGGGGCCTTTTTCCGATTTACTTCAAGGCCTTGCATTCGATCGGCGCGGTCGAGATGCTCGCGCATCGCATGGCGTGGTCGATGGCATTCCTGCTGATCGTCATGACCGTGCGGCGTCAATGGAAGTGGCTCGGCCCCGTCCTGCGCGACAAGCGTCTGCTTGCGCGTTTCGCCGCGAGCGCCGTGCTGCTGTCGGCGAACTGGGGCATCTATATCTGGGCGGTGAACGACGGGCGCATCGTCGAGGCGAGTCTCGGCTACTTCATCAACCCGCTCGTCAACGTGCTGTTCGGGATGGCGTTCCTGCACGAGCGGCTGCGGCCGGTGCAGTGGCTCGCAGTGACGATCGCCGCGGCAGGCGTCGCGTGGCTGACGTGGGTGAACGGCGCGCCGCCGTGGATCAGTCTCGCGCTCGCGCTGACCTTCGGCGGCTACGGGCTGTTGCGCAAGACCGCATCGCTCGGCGCGCTCGAAGGACTCACGCTCGAAACGATGCTGTTGTGTCCCGTCGCGCTGCTGTATCTCTTTTTTCTGAATTCGCACGGCGGCAGCGGCTTCGAGCATGCCTCGCTCAGCGTGAAACTGCTGCTCGCGGCGGCGGGGCCCGTGACCGCAGTGCCGCTGCTGCTGTTCGCGGCAGGCGCGCGGCGCATTCCGCTATCGATGCTCGGGCTCATCCAGTACATCACGCCGTCGCTGCAATTGCTGATCGGCGTCGTGATCTATCACGAGTTCTTCGGGCACGATCAGGTGATCGGCTATGGCGCCATCTGGACCGCGCTCGCGATCTACTCGCTCGAAGGCGTGGTTCGCGCCCGCGCGGCCCGCGTCTGAACGATCAGCGCAACGCGTCGCCGAAGCGGTATTCGACCGTCGCTTCGTCGAGCTTCGCCTTGATGTCGGGATCGATCGGCTGATCGACGGCCGCGAGCGTCTCGTTCAGCTGATCGGGCCGGCTCGCGCCGATGATCGCCGACGTCACCGCCGGATTCGCCAGCACCCACGCGAGCGCCGTGCTCGCGAGCGAGCGTCCGGTCGGCGCAACGATCCCGTTGATCGCTTCGATGGTGTGAAATTCGCGCTCGTGCCAGTACCGCTGCGTATACATCGCGCCTGCCTTGCCGACCGCGCCGGTGAAGCGTCCGTCGCTCGGGGCGGCGTCGTAGCGGTGCTTGCCCGTCAGCAGTCCGCCGGCGAGCGGGTTGTAGGGAATGATGGCGAGTCCTTCCTCGGTCGCGAGCGGCAGCAATTCGCGCTCGATCTGGCGAAAGAGCAGGTTGTAGCGCGGCTGCACGGAGACGAAACGCGCGGCGCGCAGCACATCCGAGCGGCCGAGCGCGCGCGCCAGCCGGTACGCCAGAAAATTCGATACGCCGATATAGCGCGCCTTGCCTTGCCGCACGATGGTATCGAGCGCTTCGAGCATCTCGTCGAGCGGCGTGTCGTGATCGTCGTTGTGAAGCTGATAGAGATCGACGTAATCCGTATCGAGCCGTTTAAGCGATGCATCGATCGCGTCGAGCAGATGCTTGCGCGATGCGCCCTTGTGCCACGCGAGCGGCCCCATTTCATGCACGGCCTTGGTCGCGAGAATGTAATGGTCGCGACGGCCTTTCAGCCAGCGGCCGACGATTTCCTCGGTGCGGCCCGCGAGATCGTGCCCGCTGCCGAGCGGATAGACGTTCGCCGTGTCGATGAAATTGACGCCCGCGTCCGCCGCCCGGTCCATGATGCTGCGCGACACGTCTTCCTCGGTCTGCAGGCCGAAGGTCATCGTGCCGAGGGTGAGACGCGAAACGGTGAGACCGGTATTGCCGAATTTGCGGTATTGCACGGTTGCGCTCCAAAGATCGGTTGGACGGACAGAATACTTGCTATGCCGCGCGCTTGCCCGCTGCGGCAGGCGCGGAGCGGCCCGGCGCGTCATCGAGATAGCGGAACACGACACCCGACAGCAACGTGACGACGCCCATGCACACGAAACTCAGCTTGAAGCCGGTCGCAGTCGAGAACGACCCCTCGAAGAGCTGCACGAGCGAGCCGCCGATCGACACGCCCAAACCGATCGCGAGCATCTGCACCATCGAGAAGAGGCTGTTGCCGCTGCCCGCGTCCTTGCTCGACAGGCCTTTCAACGTGACGCTGTTCATCGCGGCGAACTGCATCGAGTTGCACGCGCCGAACACGGCGAGAATCGCGATTTCGACGGCGAGCGGCAGCGTCGGCGAAAACAGCGCGAACGCGACGATCGACGCGCCCACGAGCGCCGTGTTCACGAGCAGGAACATGTCGTAGCCGTAACGCTTCACGAGCTGCGCGATCCAGCGCTTGCTGATCGTGCCGGCGACGGCGATCGGCAGCATCATCAGACCCGAATGCAGCGGGCTGTAGCCGAGTTCGAGCTGCATCAGAAGCGGCAGCAGAAACGGCACGGCGCTCGATCCGATCCGGCATAGCAGATTGCCGATCAGCCCGACGCTGAAGTTCGGCTCGCGAAAGAGCGCGAGCTGAAAGAGCGGATTGCGCTTCTTGCGCGCGTACGGAACATAAGCGAACGCCGACACGGCCGCGAGCGCGAACAGCGCCGCCGATACCGCGCCGCGATGCGTCTCGACCGGGCAATCGAGCGCGAGCGAGAACGACACCATGCACATCGAGAGCAAGCCGCAGCCGACGAAGTCGAAGGGCGGGGCGTCATGCACCGTGTCGTTCGGCAGGAAGCGCTGCACCGCATACAGGCCGACCGCGCCGATCGGCACGTTGATCAGGAAGATCCAGTGCCACGAGAACGACTCGACGAACCAGCCGCCAAGCGTCGGGCCGAGAATCGGGCCGACCTGGCCGGCGACGGAGATCATCGCGAGCGCGGAAACGTAGGCTTCGCCCGACACGGCGCGCAATATGGCGAGACGCCCGATCGGCAGCAGCATCGAGCCGCCGACGCCCTGCAGCACGCGCGCGAGCACCAGTTGGTTCACCGAGTGCGCGTTCGCGCAGGCGAGCGAGCCGATCACGAACAGCGAAATGGACACCTGATAGACGCGGCGCGTGCCGAAGCGATCGGCGAGCCAGCCCGATGCGGGTGTGAGCAGCGCCATCGTGAGCGTGTAGGCGACGACGATCGACTGCATCGCGAGCGGCGCGGCGTTCAGACTGCGCGCGATGGAAGGCAGCGCCGTGTTGACGATGGTCGTGTCGAGCGCCTGCATGAAAAAGCCCACGGCGACGATCCAGAGCAGTGCCGTGTGGGAGGAACCTTTGGTCATGTGGAAGCGGAGTTGCGGAGGGCCGCGCGCCCACGAAAGCCTTTTGAAAACAAGGTCGTTTGCGCGATATGTGAAATCTTAATGACTCCGCACGTCATCGGGAAGACCGCTAGCCGCATTGACTGTCATCGGAATATGCGATGACAATATCGCATGCTCAATCCAGTCTGGCTGACGACATTCGCGACGGTGGCCGCGTCGCACAGTTTCACCGACGCCGGGCGCCAGCTCGGGCTGCGGCAGTCGAGCGTGTCCGAGCATATTCGTCGCCTGGAGGAGAGCGTCGGGCGGCGGCTTTTCGTGCGCGATACGCATTCGCTCGCGCTCACCGCCGACGGCGAAGCGATGCTGGTCCACGCCCGCGTGATTCTGGAAGCGATGGCGCACGCGCAGTCGCAGTTCAGCTCGCCGCGGCTGCGCGGACGCGTGCGGCTCGGCTCATCGGACGATATCGCGCTCGGGCCGCTGCCGAGCGTGCTCGCGGCCTTTCGCGACACGCATCCCGATGTCGAGCTGGAGATTACGATCGGCATGACGGGACGGCTCTATCAGATGGTCGATGCGGGCGAGCTCGATCTCGCGGTCGGCAAGCGGCGTCTGGGCGATGCGCGCGGCATGCGGCTTTTTTCCGGCCGGCTCGAATGGCTCGCGAAGCCGGGAACGGTCGTCGATACGAAAGAGCCGCTGCCGCTCATTCTGGTCTCGGAGCCGAGCGTCACGCGCGGCGTCGTGCTCGATTCGCTCGCGATGTCCGGCGCAAGCTGGCAGATGGTCTGCACGAGCAGCAGCCACGCGGGCTGCATCGCCGCGGCGCGCGGCGGTCTCGGGCTGACGGTGCGCTCGCATTTCCTGGCGGCGCGCGGACTCGCGCCGCCGGTGAATCGCGCCGACTTGCCCGAATTGCCCGAAGTGGAATTCATCGCGTTCGGCGCCAAACATCTGAGCCGTCCGGCCGAAACCTTGCTACAGCTTCTGGAAAATAGCGATCTGCGCGGCGAATGGGACGGCGAATGACATGCGCGGGCAGCGCACCGGACGCGGCCCTGCAACGACCGGCAGACCCGAATGGCTATCTGCAAACTGTTCTTATATATTGTGCGGCGTTTGAAGTAGCCACCTTAAAAGACGTGCTTCGGTTCTTCCTTTTCTTCACTTCCGGTTTGCCCGGCATCCGTGCGCTTCTCGCGGCGATCGCGTTCGCCGCGTGCTCGAACGCCCACGCGGCGACCTATCTGACGAAACACTGCGCCGATCTCGAAGGGAAAACCGTGCCCGCGTCTATCATCGGCTTGCCGACGCGCGGCGCGGCGATCGTTTCGGCATCGGTCGTCAAGGCGGCGGCGCTCGGCAACCGCAACGGCGAATACTGCCGCATTACCGGCTTCATCAGGGCGCTGCAGGACACGACGCCCGATATCCGCTTCGAAGTGAATCTGCCGAGCCGCTGGAACGGCCGCGCCCTGCAGATGGGCGGCGGCGGCTACAACGGCACCATCGTTTCCGGCACCGAGCCGATGTCCTTCGCCCCTGATTCGACGCCGCTCGCGCGCGGCTACGCGACCTTCGGCTCCGATTCGGGCCACGTCGGCAATTCGGGGCGCGCGGACTTCGCCGGCAACGACGAAGCCATCGTGAACTTCGGCTTCGGCCATCTGAAGAAAACCCGCGACGTCGCGCTCGCGCTGATCCAGATGGGCTACGGGCGGGCGCCCGAAAAGACCTATTTCGCGGGCGGCTCGACCGGCGGCCGCGAGGGCTTCACGGTGATCGAGCGGTTTCCGAACGACTACGACGGCGTCATCGCCAACGCGCCCGCCATCAACTTTTCCGGCGTGCGGCTGATGGGCGTGAAGATCGGCCAGGCGTCGTATGCGAAGCCGGGCGGCTTCGTCGGCCTTGCGCAGCAGCGGCGCGTATTCGAGACCGTCGTGCACGATTGCGACCGGCTCGACGGCGCGGCGGACGGGATCGTCAGCAATGTCGAGGCGTGCAGGAAACTGGAGCCGCAGATCATCGCGTCGCTGCGTTGCGAGAACGGACAGCGGCCTTCCTTGCGCGACAGTTGTCTGTCGGACGCGCAGATCGACACGCTCGAGACCCTGCGCGACGGCGTCACCTTGCCGTATCCGCTCGCGTATGACGTCAGCGCCTATCCGGGCTACAACGTGTTTCAGGGCGTGGACTTCTCCGGCGCGCTCGGCCTCGGCGATTCGCCGACGCTGCTCAATCCGCCGACGTTCGCGGCGAACGGCTATCTGTTCGCCCAAGGCGATGCCTATATCCGCCACTTCGTCACGCGCGATCTCGCGTTCAGCCCGCTCACGTTCGACGTCGACACGCCCGGGCGCTTCAAGCAGCGCCTGGTCACGCTCGCGTACACCGTCGGCGCGATGAACCCGGATTTCACCGCGTTCATCGCGCATGGCGGCAAGCTCATCGCGATGCACGGCCTCGCCGACGAAGTCATCAGCCCGAATCAGACGATCGCGTTTTATCGCGGGCTCGTCGATCGTTACGGAAAGGACAGCGTCGATGCGTTCATGCGGCTCTACATGGTGCCGGGATTCCAGCACGGCAACGGCGTGTTCATCCCCGCGTGGGACGAGCTCGGCGCGCTCGACGACTGGGTGAGCAACGGCATCGCGCCGGAGACGCTGATTGGCAGCGACATCGCGCCCGCCACCAACGGACGCACGCGGCCGATGTGCCGTTATCCGAACTATCCGCGCTATATGGGCAAGGGCAGCATCAACGTCGCGGCGAGCTTCCGTTGCGTCGAGCCGTGAGCATCGGCATCGTCAGAATGCGTTGGCGTGCCGGTCCGACATGCGCGGCCAGTATCTCGCCAGCCAGCGCGACACGAGTCCGCGCTTCGCGACGCGATACGACGTGAGCGACACCTCGATCGGCTGATCGCTCTCGGACGTGAGCCACACACGCTCGCCGCGCGCGAGACGCACGACATCGCCGGGCTTCATCCAGTAATCGTACGGATCGCGATGACGCGTCAGCCAGATCGACGGCGCCGCCGCATCGCCGATGCGCAGTTCGGCGTCGCGCGTGAGCCGCCACGACACCATTTGATGCGGATGCACTTCGACAAAGACCACGACGCGCGCGCCCGATGCAGCAAGGCGCCCGGAAGCGACGCCGTGGCCGACGCCATGACGCGCGAAAACTTGCGATACCTCTTCCATCTCTGCTCTCCATGATGTGAGCCGAAGACGGAACCTTGCACGCAAAAACAAGAAGGCCCCGTCTTGCGGCGGGGCCTTCGGAATCTGTCTGCTTGCTTTTCTGCTAGCGCACACGCTGTCCCGATGACCCGCCACGGATGGCGTTCATGCGGTTTTTAATCGCGGCGATGGAGAAAAGGATGGCTGCGTGCATGTGTCGCAGTATCGATGGGCATGTTCGTGTTTGTCAATATCGAGATAGACTTGAACGCATCAAAAAACATTCGGAGGCTCGTCGTGGCTTATCTGCTACTCGTCGTGGAACCGGTCGAACAGCGTGGCCAGCGCACGGAAGAAGAGGGGCGCGAGGCGTATCGCCAGATGGGCGAATTCGCGGAAGGACTGAAGGCGCGCGGCGTGCTGCGCGCGGTCGAATCGCTGACATCGCTCAGGGATGCGGCGCGCGTCAGCGCAACGAACGGCGATGCGCGCGTCATCGACGGACCGTTCGCCGAAGCTAAGGAGATGATTGGCGGCTTTTTTCTGATCGATTGCCAAACGCGCGCCGAAGCGGTCGCGATCGCGGCCGAATGTCCGGCAGCGAAATGGTGCACCGTCGAAGTCCGAAAAGTCGGCCCTTGCTATACCTGACACGCGCTTCGTGTCGATTTTCCTGAGCGCCGTTCGTCGTGGTATTGAAAACAGCGATCAACCCGGAGACCGCCGCCATGCACAAACAAATTTTCGTGAACCTTCCCGTTCGCGATCTCAAGCGTTCGATGACGTTTTTCAAGGCACTGGGCCTGAGCCTCGATCCGGCGTTCACGAATGACGACGCCGCGTGCCTCGTCATCGGCGAAAACATTTACGCGATGCTGCTCGTCGAAACGTTCTTCCAGACTTTCACCGAAAAACCGATCGTCGATGCCCACGCGAGCACCGAAGCGCTCGTGTGCCTGTCGTGCGAGAGCAGGGCGGAAGTCGACGATCTGGTTGCGAAAGCCATCGCCGCGGGCGGACGTGCGCCGCGCGCGCCGCAGGATCACGGCTTCATGTACGGCCACGGATTCGAAGATCTCGACGGCCATATCTGGGAGCTCGTGCACATGGATCCGGAAGCGGCGTGAGCGGGCGCGCGAAACGGGACAGCACGCCGGACGATGCCGCCCGGCGCGCCATCGACGCGGTGTGGCGCATCGAGTCCGCGAAGGTGATCGCGAGCGTGGCGCGCGTCGTGCGCGACGTCGCGCTTGCCGAGGAACTGGCGCAGGACGCGTTCGTCGCCGCGCTGGAACACTGGAGCCAACCGGGCGTGGGCGTGCCCGAGAAGCCGGGAGCGTGGCTCATGACGACAGCGAAGAACAAGGCGCTCGACCGTCTGCGGCAACACGCGCTGCACGCGCGCAAGCACGAAGAATACGGACGCGATCTCGACGCGCGGGAAGCGCATATCACGCCCGATTTCGTCGATGCGCTCGATGCCGCGCGCGAGGACGACATCGGCGACGATCTGCTGCGGCTCATCTTCACGGCGTGTCATCCGGTGCTGTCCGTCGATGCCCGCGCCGCGCTGACGCTGCGCCTGATCGGCGGACTCACGACGGATGAAATCGCGCGTGCGTTTCTCGTGCCGGAGCCGACGATCGCGCAACGTATCGTGCGCGCGAAGCGCACGCTGTCGGCCGCCCGCGTGCCGTTCGAGGTACCGAAAGCCGATGCGCGCGCCGCGCGGCTCGGATCGGTGCTCGAAGTCATCTATCTGATTTTCAACGAAGGCTATTCGGCGACCGCCGGCGACGACTGGATGCGACCGGCGTTGTGCGAAGACGCGCTCAGGCTCGGGCGCATCCTCGCGGAGCTGACGCCGGATGAGAGCGAGGTTCACGGGCTCGTCGCGCTGATGGAGATTCAGGCGTCGCGGACCAAGGCGCGCGTCGACCGGGAAGGCCGTCCGGTGCTGTTGCCGGATCAGGACCGCAGCCGCTGGGATCCGCTTCTGATCCGGCGCGGGCTTGCCGCGCTGGAGCGATCCGAAGCGCTGGGCGGTGCGCGCGGCGTGTATGCGTTGCAGGCGGCGCTCGCGGCGTGCCATGCGCGCGCGCCGAGCGCCGCCGACACCGACTGGCCGATGATCGTCGCGCTCTACGACGCGCTGATGCAGACTGCGCCGACGCCTGTCGTCGAACTGAATCGCGCGGTCGCCGTGAGCATGGCGTACGGGCCGGAAGCCGCGCTGCCGATCGTCGACACGCTCGCCGACGCACCCGCGCTCAAGAGCTATCACTGGCTGCCGAGCGTGCGGGCGGATCTGCTCGCGAAGCTCGGGCGCAAGAACGAGGCGCGCGCGGAATTCGAGCGCGCGGCTTCGCTGACGAAGAACGGGCGGGAACGCGCGTTTCTGCTGGAGCGGGCTGGCGAGATGGGATGAGACCGTGAGAGATGGGCTTCGTCCAATCGCGTCATTGATTTAACATAAGACAAATTATCGGCGTTTTTGATGTTACGCCGAATTGGAATGTCGTGTTTTGGTCATCGCGCCGGGACCGACTCGAGCGAGTTTCCCCGCCGGCACGCCACCTATAATCGAACGAGACGCGCCGCTATTTTTCAAAAATTGTCGGATTATCAACGCATTAATCAAGAATCCGAAATTTTTGTGAAAAGGCTTGCCGCCTGCGCGCCCGACGCTTCGGCGCACGCAATAATGCCGCCACCTGACTCGGCAAGCTCCCATGATCGACAGTTACCCGCAGTTCCATTCCAGCCTGTATGCAGGCGAAATCGAGGCATGTTTCCGTTTTCTCGATGGTCGCTTCGCCGCCGACGGACACACCTCGGAGTACCTGCACGCGCGCGCGCTCGCGCATCTGCGAGGGGGCGAATTTCTGCGCGTCGTCGATATCGGCTGCGAGCTCACGCGCCGATCGAACACCTTCGGCTTCCAGCTTCACAGCCTGTGCGACGCGTGCGCGCATCTCGGATTGAAGGAAGTCGCGCTCAGCATGATCGAGTACGTGGGATGCAAGCCCGATGTCGCACCGATCTTCGCATTCCTGTGGCGCGTCTACGGCTGGCATTATCTCGGCTGCGACGACCGGGTTCTGGAACTGAGCGCGCAAGACGTCGACGAACATTCCGCCTATGTGCTCGGACATCATCAGGGACGCAGCGCGATGCGCCTGAACGGCATCGCGAGCGGCGTCGAACTGTTGCATCGCTATTGGTCATCGCACGAAGCGCGCCGCGTGCTGTTTCCCGATGTCGATATCGAGCATTACTGGTGCGGACAGCGGGTCCTGCCGGCGCATCTGACGATGACGTCGATCGCGTCGGGCCACGGCGATCAAGTCAACTGGGTGCGCTACGCCGGCGCGCTTCAGGCGCTGGGCGTGCAGATCGCCTACGCCGACGGCTCGGACCGGAACTATCGCTTCGCGATGCCCGATGCCGAATCCGCCCGAGACGCCGAAGCCATGCGCGCGGCCGGCTTCGCCGTCGCAACGGACGGCGCGCTGTGGACCGATCCTTTCGCGCTCTTTACCGCGCTTTTCCCGGTGCTCGGTTATGCGTCGTCGGCACGCTATATCGAGCCCGCCGATCCTTGCGCCGCCGATGCAATCGTCGATGAGATCCGCCAGCGCGCGCAGGGCCGGCGCTGCGTCGGCATTTTCTGGTCGTCGTGCGAATCGGCGAACAATTTCGCCAGCCGCAGCCTCGCCCTGCCCGATCTCGTCCCGCTTTTCGACAGCACGCCCGACATCCACTGGGTCGTCATGCAGCGCGGCTTCGAGCGCAAGCGCTGGCTGAACGCCCCGCGTTCGAACGACCTCGACCGCTTCACCACCCTCGCCTCCGACGTCACGCTGACGCAAAGCGTGAGCATCATCGACAGGCTCGATGCGTTCGTCGGCAATGATGGCGCGCTGTCGCACATCGCGGGGGCGCTCGGCAAGCCCTGCTACTTGTTTCTCAATCAGGTCGCGGAATGGCGTTACGAGCGCGATCCGCATGTCACGCCCTGGTATGCCTCGATGCGCCTGGTTCGCGCCCGCGGCCTCGGCGACTGGAACGATGTCGTGCGCAACCTGCAGGCGCTTCTGACGGCGCAAGCGCGCTGACGCGCTACACGATACGCAGTGCGAGTGTCTGCGGAATCTCGCTACGCCGCGTGAGCGCGCACGTCGGTGCATCGTGGCGCGGGCCGCGCACATAGCTTTCGAGCTGGTCGATGGCGAACTGCTGCTCCTCGATCAGATGCCGCACCATATCGCCGATCGAAATCATCCCGACGAGCCGGCCGCCCTCGATCACCGGCAGATGGCGAATCCGCTGCCGCGTCATCAGCGTCATGCATTCGTCGGCGCTCGTTCCGAGGCTGACCGACATCACCGGCGCGGTCATGATCTCGCATACGGTGGTCGTCCGCGAGACTTTGTCCTGCAGGATCACCTTGCGCGCATAGTCGCGTTCGGTGACGATGCCGCACACCGCGTCGCCCACCACGACGACGAGCGCGCCCACTTCCGCCCGCGACATCAGCGCGATCGCTTCGTACACGCTCGCCTCCGCGTCGATGGTGTGAACCGTCGTGTCGCGCTTTGCCTTCAGGACTTGCTTCACCGTTGACATTTGCCGTTCTCCTTGCTGTTTTGCCGCCGAATTACTGCCGATGCGCGTGACGCTCGCCGATCAGTCGAAGTCGAACAGATCGCCGAGAAAGGATTTTTTGCGCCGCGCATGTTCGCGCTTGCCGCGCGAATCGCCGTAGTGGTAACCGTCCTGCCGATGCGTGCGGCGCTCGCGATCGTGTCCGCGCTCGTCCCATTCGCCGCGCCCGGACGCTTGCGCCTCCGCGAGCGACGCCTGCGCCGCGCGCCGGATGATCTGATCGAGCTCGCCGCGGTCGAGCCACACGCCGCGACAGTGCGGGCAATAGTCGATTTCGATGCCCTCGCGCACGGTCATCAGTAGTTCGGTCGCGGGACATACCGGGCATTTCATGTCGGTTCCTTTCTGATTGCTTTCAATGAAAACAATCTAGCGGAATGGTACGCGTCGAAAAATAGGAGATTTTGAGCGCGTCACTTCGGGAAAACCGAACCGGATGATGCCCTCGCACCGAATTGGTGCGCCCGTGAAGGTCTTGAATGGGAGCGACTTGCGATCCATCTCAAAACCCCGCAAGCTTTCGCCTTGACGTGACGCGCACGCACGCGCGTCGGAACCGCACAACAAAGGCGACACCATGTCCGACAAATCGATGAGCGAAGAACGCCACGGCGCCGAAACCGGCGACCTGCTGTACCTGCTGCAAGGCGCCGACGACTTCAGCCGTTTCGTGTTCCCCGACAGCGAAGCGCTGTTCAAGAGCCTCGCGCGCCAGCAGGCGCCGCATACGCTCTTCATTACCTGCGCGGATTCGCGCGTATCGCCGGAAATGATCACGCAGACGCGCCCCGGCGAGCTTTTCGTGTGCCGCAACATCGGCAACATCGTGCCGGCTTATGGCGAGATGCTCGGCGGCGTGTCGGCGGTGGTGGAATTCGCGGTGCTCGCGCTCAACGTCCGGCAGATCGTGATTTGCGGCCACTCGGATTGCGGCGCGATGAAAGGTCTCGCGTCAGGCGCGGCCATCGCCGATGAAATGCCGACGGTTCACGCATGGCTGCGCAACGCCGAAGCCGCGCGCAGCGTCGTGATGGCGCGCAAGCTGGAAGAAGAACGCATCGTCCAGGCGATGGTCGAGGAGAACATCCGCCTGCAACTGACGCATCTGCGCACGCATCCGGCGGTCGCGGGCCGGCTCGCGCTCGGCAAGCTGCAGGTGCAGGGCTGGGTGTACGACATCGGGCGCGGCAAGGTGTCGATCTACGACGAAGCCGACAGCAAGTTCGAGTCGCTCGAAGAAGCGCGTCTGCGCCTGTTGCGCAAGGACGGGCGTTGACATCGGCACGCCCGGCTTCGCGGCGAGGCGTTGCATAGCGCTTGCTACCGTGATTGATGCCCTCTTTCTCCGAGTGAAAACGTCATGCCTGTCTACGATTACGAATGCGCGGATTGCGGCGCGTTCGAAGCCGTCCGCCGCATCGCCGAGCGCGACGATCCCGCGGCCTGTCCACAATGCGGCGCGACCGCTGCGCGCGTGACGATCGGCGCGCCGAGCGTGGGCGGTTCGAGCGCATCCGCCGGCGCCGCCGAAGAAGCCGGCAGTTACGGCATGAGGCATCGCGGCGGCTGCCTCTGCTGCGGATAGCGCGCTTTGTACCGCGCGCGGGCACGGTCATTGCAAAGTCACCTCCCGTACGCCCCGCGCAGCGCGGGCGTATCATGCAAGACGACGTGCGCGGCGCGCAAGGCCGCACGCAGTCGTAGGCATCGACATCGCGGGCGCGTCGTTGCAAGTCTCGCGATGATCGCGCTCAACCGTGTTCCGAACGAAAAACAGGAGGTGATAAGGATGACGATAGAGTTCAGCGGGCGCCGTCATGTCGTGGCGGCAGCGCGTGTCGCGTTCGAGGCGAAGGTGGACGGCCGCGAGGTGTGGTGCAGCATTTCCCTCGATGCGCTCAACGATCACTTCGGCAATAGCGGGACGTCGTCGCACGATCTCCTCTCCGCGTTCGAAGGCGGACGCGTGCAAATCGAAGACGCCGCCCGGCGCGCGCTCGAGCGCAACGGCGGCCAGTCGGTCGAACTGGAAACCAACGATTTCAAGGCATCGCGAGCGGTTTAAGTCTCAAGCGGCGGGCGGCGGCGCAATGCACCGCCCGCATCAGTGGACGTAGAAACACTTCAATACGTCGAACATCCACCAGACCGGGCACGGCGTTCTGCAAAAGCCGTCGTAGCCCGCGGCGTGCAATGCATCGCGCGGATCCTGCTTGGCATCGGCGGCGAGCGCAATCAGCAACTCCACTTCGCCCTCCGTCCGATCGACGGTCAGCGCTTCGCGCAGCGTGCGCGCCGGCGCGTGGTCGTGCGCGTCGCCGATGAGCGTATCCACGAACAACACCTGCGGCCGCCAGTTGCGGATGAATTGCGACGCGGCCGCCGCATCGCCGATCTGCACGGCCTCGAAACCGCGCATCGCGAGGAGCAGCGCGAACGAATCGCCGACGTTCGATTCCGAATGCACGATCAAGACGCGCCGCGGACTGGCGAGCGCCATCGTCAGCGGATTCCAGATTTCGCACCGGTCGGTGCAGAGGTCGTACGATCGTTCTTCCATGTCGGTCCGGCACGGCGATAAGCCTCTGCCGATATCAGCAACCCAGCAAGGTTGAGGCCCGCCGCGCTTCAGCGTGCGGCCAGCAGACCGACGATGAGCCCGCCGACCGCCGCCAGCGCAATCGATTTCCAGGGATTGTCGTGCACGTAATCGTCCGTGCCCTCCTTCGCCTGCCTGTACTGCGTCGCGATGACGTCCTGCGCGCCCGCCAGCACGTCGCGCGCGCGCCGCGGCATCGGTCGCGACGGATGGTACTGACTGCCCTGTCCCGCGGCGTGCGTCGCGGCGGGCTGCGCGAGCACCGTCGGACTGTCGCCGCCTTCGAGCACATCGCCGTGCACGTGATACGGCGAATACCTTGCGGGCTTGTGCGCCTCGCCCGGCGTGAGCGGCGTCACGCTCGCGGCCTGTCCGTGCGCCATGCCGGGCGCGAGCGCCGCGTCCATCGCGCTCGCGACCGTGCGGCGCGAGAGCGGCGGATCGGCCGGATCGCCCCGGTCGCCGTTTTGCATCGACTGAATCGTGGATGCGTTGCCGTTTGCATTGTCCATGGCTTCTCTCCCGTTGACTGCGTCCATCGCGCTGCAAAAACCATCGTCCATCTTTCGATCATGCAAGAGTCGCACCGATCGGGCCTGCCAGCAACCTCGGCGTCCGCGGTCGGTCGAGCCGCGCGGCGCTTGGCAATTTTTCTCACATAACGGTGAGAAATGCTCGTTTGCGGCGGCATCGGCGCGCGCCTACGATGCGGGATTCCGGGAGCTGGGCGAGCGGGTGCATCGCGCCGCATCTTTCGTTTCACGCCGCGCCGAAACGTCGGCACGACGCACGCCGATACGATGGTTTCGCTCCCAACTTCTATCGCCAAGCCGCCATGAATCCCGTCAATCTCGCTCAACTGTTCGTTCTCGCCGCGCTCTGGGGCGGCTCGTTCCTGTTCATCCGCGTCGGCGTGACCGATCTCGGCGTCGCGCCGCTGATGGCGTTGCGCGTGGGCATCGGCGCGCTGTTTCTGCTTCTGATGCTCGCGCTGCGCGGCAAGGCGCGGCCAGCCTTCTCGACGATGCGCGAACGCGCGTGGCCGCTCCTCGTCGTCGGCGTCCTCAATTCCGCCGCGCCGTTTTGTCTCTTCGCGTATGCCGAGCTGACGCTGTCGGCGGGCGTCACGTCGGTCATCAACGCGACGACGCCGCTCTGGGGCGCGATCGTCGCGTATCTGTGGTTGAGCGACCGGCTGACGCGCATGCGCGTGGCGGGACTTGCGATCGGCTTCGCGGGCGTGCTCGCGCTCGTCTGGGATCAGATGTTCGCGCACGACGCGAGCGCCGCCGCCGCCTCCCCGATGGCGACCGCGCTGGCCGCACTCGCCGCGCTCGCCGCATCGGCTTCTTACGGCGTCGCCGCGAGTTACACGAAAAAGCATCTGATGGGCGTCGATTCGCTGACGGTCGCCGCCGGCACGATGAGCGCGGCGACGATCGTGCTTCTGCCCTTCGCGCTCTTTTTCTGGCCGGCCGGCGCCGTATCGTTGCACGCGTGGGGCGCGGTGCTCGGGCTGGGCGTCGCGTGCACGGGCCTCGCCTACATGATGTTCTTCCATCTGATCGCGGTCGCCGGGCCGGCACGCGCGATCACCGTCACGTTCCTGATTCCGATCTTCGGGATTCTGTGGGGCGCGCTCTTTCTCGCCGAGCGCGTGTCGATGGGCATGGCGGCCGCCTGCGCGATCGTGCTGGTCGGCACGGCGCTCGCGACGGGCGTGATCAAGCGCGTGCCGCTCGTCGGCGCGCGCCGGTCTCAATGCGTGAAGGAAAGCAAAGCGTGATCGGCTAATGCCAGTGACGCGCGAGCGGCCCTTCCTCTCCGGCGACGGGATCGCTTCGCGGGAACGGCAGTTCTTCCATCGCGATGCGTTCCTGCTCGCTGATCGCTTCGCGGCGGATATCCCATTGCTGCCCCGGCGGATAAGCCCCGACGACCTGAAAGCGCCGTCCGGCCGTCAGCAGGCAATGGCCGGTGCCGGCAGGCAGGACGAGCGCGTCGCCGGCGCTGACCGCGATCACGCGGCCATGCGGGCCGCCGAGAATCAGTTCGGCGTCGCCCGATGCGACACCGAGCGCCTCATGCGCGGTCGAATGGAAGTGGTGATAGTCGAAGACACTGTCGCGCCACTGCGGCGGCCAGCCGTTCTGCGCGAAAAGCGCTTCGAAGCGCTCGGCGCAATCGGTGGCTTTGGGGTCGATCGCGCCGCGCCACACCAGGACGGGCAGCCGCGTGTTATTTGGCACCCAGCCGTTCGGCGGCAGCATGAAATGCTCGCAGCGGGCGTGTTGCGACAGCAAGCTTGCAGTTTGCTCGGTCATGTTGCGCTTTCTCCGAAAGAGTCAGAGAAATCGCAGCAACGCACGTTCCAGTCGGAATGGACCGCGCGTCAGCGGCCGTGCCAGTGACCGCCGCCGCTGCTCGAGAAGCCGATGCCGAGCGACACCGATGGCGCCGCGTAGTAGCCCGGTCCATACGCATAGCCATAGGCAGGCGCGTAGCCATAAGCGGGCGCGGGCGCATAGCCATAGGGCGGCGCATAAACGCAGCCGCCGAGCCCCGCCGCCGCCACGAGCGCGACGGGCACGATCAGCGAGCGCGCGAGGCGCGACCGGGTTCGAGTTCGAGTTGAATTTTTCATGATGGTGCCCCGTTGCCGCCGGCTTCCGGCTTACCAGTGCCGATAGCCGTAATAGCCGCCGTGATGCGCGTACCAGTCGCGGCGTCCCCAGTAGCGATAGCCATCCCAATAGCGGTCGCCGTGCCAACCCACGACGATCGCCGGCGCGGGCGCAACCATGACCGGCGCGGGCTGATAGGCGACGGGCGGAGGCGGCGGCGCGTACATGGGCGGCGGAGGCGGCGCATAGACGGGCGCGGGCGCGACGTACACCGGCGCCGCATAAACCGGCGCAACCGGAACCCCGAGATTGATGCCCAGGCTCACGCCCGCCACGGCGGCTTCGCAAGCGAGTCCCGCCGACAACGCGATACCGATCCCGACCAAGCCCTTGATGTTCATTTCGTCCTCGTCTGAGAAGGCCGACAAGCAGACCGCGATGCGATCCTGGATTCATATGCAGCCATGAATCCATCGTAGCCGCGCCGCGTGCGGGCTGCGTTACAACGCCTGTAACAGATGTGAATCCTGAAACGAATGTGCGAAAAGCCGATGCGACGCCGCTTCGCCCGCGCAGGTTGCGCGCTGTTGCGCCGACGTGGGATAGTTCCGGCTTCGTCAAACGGATGCCTGGACGATGGACTTGTTGCGGAGCATGAGAATCTTTGCGCGCGTGGCTGAAGCGGCCAGCTTCACCGTCGCGGCGCAGCAGATGGACATCACGACGGCGCAGGCCTCGCGCGCGGTCACCGAACTCGAAACGCATCTGCGCACGCGGCTTCTGAATCGCACGACGCGCCGCGTCGCCCTCACCGATGCCGGCAACCGTTATCTCACGCGCTGCAAGGAAGTGCTCGAACTCGTCGATCTCTCCGAGGCCGAGGCGAGCAACGCCCAGGTTTCGCCGACGGGCGTGCTGCGCATGCATGCCCCGATCACCTTCGGCCAGCACTACGTGGTGCCCGCGCTCACGCGCTATCTCGAGCAGCATCCGCAGGTGCGCGTCGAGCTTACGCTTTCGCAACATATCCCCGACATGCTCGACGAAGGCTTCGACGTCTTCCTGCAAGTCACCACGTCCGCACTGCCCGACTCCGCGCTCGTCTCCACGAAAATCTGCTCGATGCCGAGCGTGCTGTGCGCGTCGCCGGGCTATCTCAAACGGGCGGGCACGCCCCAGCGCATCGACGATCTGAAGAACCATGCGTGCCTGCAACTCGTGACGACGTTTTTCCCCGTCGACCGATGGGTCTTCGAAGGCCCGCGCGGCCACGTCGAAGTGGAGCTCGACCCGGGCCGCCTGCGCGTCAATTCCGCCGATGCGCTCGCGGTCGCGCTGTCGAACGGTCTCGGCATCGCGCCGTTGCCGATGCTCGCCGCGCTGCCGTGGCTCGACAGCGGCGCGCTCGTGCGCGTGCTGCCCGAGTGCGAACTTCAGACAATGACCATCTACGCGATGTACGCGTCCCGCCAGTATCTCGATGCGAAGATCCGCACGTGGGTCACGTTCCTGCGCGAGTTCGTCGAAGAGACGCTCGCGAGCCAGGCCGCGTGATCGTCGGATAAAACGCCGCGTTCCTAATACGAATGGCGAAGAACAGCGCGTATGCGAAGGTTCTCTAAACGCGTAGTTGCAAGCATGCTTCGGAACACTAAACTGCTTGATGGTGCGCCTGCATCTCGTCACGACGATGCGCCGCAACAGAAAGGAGTCGGCCGACATGAACAAGACTCTGCGCGCGAGCACCGCGTTCCCCGCGCGACGGCTCTGCATCGCCACGCTCATCGTCATGGCGTGCATGTCCGCGCGCGCGGAACCGAGCGGCGCGCGCGTCGTCGCCGGTTCCGGCTCGGTGACGAGCGCGGGCGCCAACACGATCATTCAGCAGAATAGCGGCCGCCTCGCCATCGACTGGAATTCGTTCAGCACGCGCCCTGGCGAAGCGGTCACGTTCAATCAGCCGGGCGCGAATTCGATCGCGCTGAACCGCGTCGTCGGACCGCGCCCGACGGCCTTCTTCGGCAAGCTCGACGCGAACGGCCAGGTGTTCATCGTCAATCCGAACGGCGTGATCTTCGGGCCGGGCGCGCAGGTGAACGTCGGTGGATTGCTGGCATCGACGCTCAATCTGTCGACAAGCGATTTCATGAGCGGCCACTACACCTTTTCGGGCGACGGGCGCTGGCATCGGCATCATCATCATCACGAGGACGGCGCGGCGGTCGTCAATCTCGGCACGCTCACGAGCGCGCCCGGCGGTTATGTCGCGCTGATCGGCGCGCGCGCGATCAACGCCGGCACGATCGACTCGCCCGGCGGTTTCGCGGCGCTCGCGGCGGGCGAGCGCATCGCGGTCACGCTCGGCGATCACAGCATGATCGGCTTGTCGGTAGAGCGCGGCGCGTTGCGTGCGCTCGCCGCCAATCACGGTCTGATCCAAGCCGATGGCGGTCAGGCCTGGCTCGTCGCGAGCGCCGAGGACGCGCTCCTCGCCAATGTCGTGAACAACACGGGCGTCATCCGCGCGAGAAGCGCCGTGAACCAGAACGGCGTGATCCGCCTCATCGCGGACAAAGGCGTCGTGCAGGCCGGCGGCACGCTCGACGCATCCGCGCCGGATGGCGGCAACGGCGGCGCCATCGAAACGGCGGGCACGCAGGTGCGCGTCGCGCCGGACGCGCAGGTCACGACGGCGGCGGCATCGGGACAAACCGGAACGTGGCGCATTGCAAGCGACTTCGCCGCGCTCGTCGGCGGCGGCGATGCATTCGGACAGCGCTTCGGCACGATTCAGAGCGCGACGCTTTCGCGCGTGCTCGAATCGACCAATGTGTCGATCAGCGCCGCGTCGCCGGCGGGCTTTGCGGCGTTCGGCCTCGTGCTGATCGACGGCCCGGTCGCGTGGAGCGGCGTCAACACGCTTTCGCTCGCGGCGCAGAGCGGCATCCACGTCGACGCGTCGATCAGCGCGCCGCGCGGCACGCTCGCGATGACGACCGCCGGCACCGCGACACAACAGGCGCCCATCCAGGCGGCCAATGTCGCCCTGCAAGGCGGCGCGGGCGCGTACCGGCTGACGAACGCGGGCAATCGCATCGGCACGCTGGCGGCGAACGCCGGTTCCGTCGACATCGCCGATAGCGCGCCGCTCACGATCGGCCGCGTCGCGGGTTTGTCGGGCGTTTCGGCGAGCGGCGCGGTCACGCTCACGGCGCCCGCGCTCACGCTCGCCGCCCCCATTGCGAGCCGCGCGAGCGGCACGGCGATCACGCTCGCCGCGGCGACCTTCGTGAACCGCGCGGGAGCGAACGCGCTTTCCGCGCCGAACGGCCGCTGGCTCGTCTACTCCGACGCACCCGAGGCCGACGCCTTCGGCGGACTGCAAAGCGGCAATCTCGCGCTCTGGGGCGATGCCTACACCGGCGGCGCCGATGCGCGCGCGGCATCGGCATCGGGCAACCGGTTCGCGTTCAATGCGCGGCAGCAGGTCACGTTGACGGCGATCAACATCGACGTGCCGTTCGAGACGCCGCGCACGCTCGGTCCGAACGACGTGACGATCGCGCTGCGCTACAACGGCGCGAACTACGGCAACGCATTCGCCGACAGCCCGGCGAACCACGAGCCGTTCGTCTTCACGGTGACGAGCACCGGCGCGACGCCGGGCGCGGCGATCGGCACGTACGCGATCACGGTCACCGCGACGGGCGGCCCGACCGGGTACACGATCACGACGCAAGGCGGCACGCTGCGCATCGCGGGCACGCCGCCGCCTGCGCCGCCGTCCGTCCCCGTACAGCCGGTGATGCCGCAAGAACCGGAAACGCCCGTCACGACCGTCGCGGCGCTGCCCGGCATTCTCGATTCCGTGCGTACCGACGCGGCCAATCCCGCGCCGCTCTACAACGCGACGCCGGGCCTTCAGCCGGAGTCCGCGCCGCTCGTGCAGCAGCGCACCGATTCGACGAGCGACGGCAGCCGTCTGCCGGACGACGCATGGCCCGGTCACGTATGCCGCATGTGAGGCCCAGGCGCGTGCGACGCTTCGGGCCCCGCGAACGACGCCACAGCGTCGCGTCGCGCCGGCTCGCCGTGCTCATCGCGACGCTCGTCGCGGCGACGGCGCGCGACATGCGCGAAACGCACGCCCAGACGCTGCCGAACGCGGGCAGCATCCTGCGCGAACAGCAGCAGCAAGCGCCCGCGCCCGTCCCGCCTTCCGATCTGCGTCTGAACGTGACGCCCGCGCCCGAACCGCCGCCCGTCTCCGGCGAAACAGGAGGCATCCGCTTCGAAGTGAAAGGTTTCGCGTTCACCGGCAACACGCTTTTCCCGACGCCGGAACTGCTCGACGCCGTGCGGCCGTTCATCGGTGCGGGGCGTTCGCTCGACGATCTCGAAAGCGCCGCCGATCGCGTGAGCGCGTTCTATCGGCGGCACGGCTATCTGGTCGCGCGCGCCTATGTGCCGCCGCAGCAGATCGATGACGGCATCGTGCGTATCGCGGTGAGCGAGGGACGTTACGGTCGCATCGACATCGACAACCAGTCGCGCACGCGCGACCCCGTCATCGCGCGATTTTTCGGCGCGCTCAAACCGGGCGACGTGATCGACGAGCGCGCCCTCACCCGCGCCACGTTGCTCGCGCAGGACGCGGCCGGCACGACGGGCGCGAACGCGACGATCTCGCCGGGCCTTCTTCCCGGCACCTCCGACATGACGCTCGCCGTGCCGACCGCGCGGCCCGTCTCCGGCAGCGTGCAGGCCGACAACTACGGCCAGACGACGACCGGCACCGCGCGTCTCATCGCCGCGCTGCAATGGAACAATCCGCTCGGCATCGGCGATCAGTTGGGCGCGCGGCTGCTCGGCTCGATCACCGGGCAGTTCTACGGCAACATCGGCTACACGGTGCCGGTCGGCGGCAGCGGGTTCGCGTGGGGCGTCGGCTACACGCGCTCGACGTATTCGGTCGGCGGTCAGTTCGACGAACTCGACGCCTACGGCAGCGCCAATGTCTTCTCGACGTTCCTGAGCTACGCGCTGCTGCGCTCGCCGTCGGCGAACGTATTCGCGACGCTCGGCTACGACCACAAGCTGCTGTCGGATCACCTCGGCGCGTTCGATTCCGTCAGCGACAAGACGAGCGATGTCGGCCGGCTCGGGCTCTCGGGCAATCTGACGCTCGAAAAGAGCATCACGACGTTCGACACGGCTATCCAGCAAGGCAACCTGCGCTATAAGACGCCGCAGCCAGAACAGATCGCCGCGCAGATCGCCGGTGCGTTCACGAAGTTCGTGTTCGCCGTGACGCACACGCAGGTGATCGGCGATCAGGCCAACGGCACGCAGCTCTACCTTTCGCTCAACGGCCAGGCGACTTCGCGCAATCTCGATTCGTCCGAGCAGATCTCGCTCGGCGGCCCGTATGCCGTGCGCGCCTATGCGACCGGCGACGCGCCCGTCGACGAAGCGTATATCGCGACCATCGAACTACGGCAGACGATCAGGCAATCGCTCGTGCCGGTGCTCGTGACGCTATCGGGCTTCATCGATACCGCCGACGGGAAGATCGTCGCGCATCCGGTCGCGCCGGGCAGCGATCACGTCCGGCTTTCCGGGCTGGGCGTCGGCGCGACGTTCGCCGCGCCGCACGACTTTCTGCTGTCGATGTCGTACGCGCACACGCTCGGCTACGTGCCTTCGACGCTCGGCACGGGACACGCGAACCGCTTCTGGATCGCGCTCACGAAGTCCTTCTGAGACCGAACATGACGCGCGCCCGACACCTTCTTCTCTTCCTCTTCCTGGCGATGACCGCGCGCGCGGCGTGCGCCGAAGCGGTCGCGACGATCACCGCGCTCGTCGGCAATGTCGCGATTCAATCGGCGGGCGGCGCGCAACGCGTGGCGGCGGTCGGCGGCGACATCGACAACGGCGACACCGTGGAGACCGGCGTCGGCTCTGAAATCGTGATGATCTTCACCGACAAGCAGCGCGTGTATCTGAAGCCCGGCTCGGTGTTTCGCGTCGACGATTTTCATTACGCGGCGAACGCGCCGCAGGAAGACCGCAGCTTTCTGTCGCTCGTGAAAGGCGGATTGCGCGCGCTCGACGGGCTCGTCGCGAAGGAAGGCAAGCCGGAGAACTATCGCGTGAAGACGCCGACGTCGACCATCGGCATACGCGGCACCGAATATTCCGTCACCGATTGCGCGAATCTCGAACCGGGCGCGAACGCGGATTGCAAGGGCGATCAGATCGTCGTCTACGATGGTCAGATCGTCGTCATCAATCAGGTCGACAGGCAGATCGTGCGCGCGGGCGAAGGCGCGATCGTCGTGAGTCCGCGGCTGCCGTTCGGCGTGCTGCCGGCATCGCGCGTGACGCCGGTGGTGCCGTCGGCGGCGTGCCGTTAGCGAGCCCACGATGAGCGAAAACACGAGCCGCGATACGGACGTCATGCGCGCAGCGCAGTTGCACGCGGCGCTCATGTCTTTCGGCGTCGATGCGCACGCGCGCGTGCTGGCGGCGCGGCTCGTCGTCGCGAACGAGCAGATCCGGGCCGCGCAATGAGGGTGCGAGAACCGCTCGCGTTCACGTTCAAACGCTCGGGCGCGCGCTGGGCGCTCGGGCTCGCGATCGTGGTCGCGCTCGCGGGACATGCGCTGTCGCGCTACGACATCCGCTTCATCGATTCGCTCGACGCGATGATCTACGACGCGAAAGTGCGTGTCTTCATGCCGCGCACGACGGACGCGCGCATCGCGATTCTCGATATCGACGAGAAAAGCCTCGCCGAACTGGGCCGCTGGCCGTGGGATCGCGCGCGCATGGCGGCGCTCGTCGATACGCTGTTTTCGCGCGAGCGCATCGCGGTGCTCGGCTTCGACATGGTGTTCGCGGAAGCCGACGCGAGTTCGGGCCTTGCCGTGCTCGACGAACTCGCGCGCGGCCCGCTCGCCGAGGACGCCGCGTACCGCAAGACGCTCGATGCGCTTGCTCCGCGCCTCGATTACGACCGCCGTTTCGCCGATGCCCTTGCCGGTCATCCCGTCGTGCTCGGCTTTTACTTTTCGAATCGCGATGCATCGAGCGGCGCGATTCCATCGCCCTTGATGAGCGCGCGCGCGTTCGGCACGCATCCGCTCATGCTCTTCGACTGGACGAGCTACGGCGGCAATCTGCCCGCGCTGCAACAGGCGGCGAAGCGCGCCGGATACTTCAATCCCGTGATCGATTTCGACGGCTCCGTGCGCCGCGTGCCGCTCATCGCGGCCTATCGCGACGGCGTGTACGGCGCGCTGTCGCTCGAAGTGATCCGCGCGCTGTTCGGCGACGCCGCGGTGACGCCGGTCTTCGACGACGCAACCGATCCCGCCGCGCCGCTCGCGGGACTCGCGCTCACGACGCCGCGCGGCACGCGCACGATTCCCGTCGATGAAAACGGCGCGGCGCTCGTGCCCTATCGCGGCCCGACCGGCAGCGTCCCGTATTACTCCATCGCCGACGTGCTCGGAGAGCGCATTCCCGCCAACGCGCTCGCGGGCAAGATCGCGCTCGTCGGCACGACGGCGCCGGGCCTGATGGATCAGCGCACGACGCCCGTCGGCGAGGTTTATCCGGGCGTCGAGGTGAACGCGAATCTGATCGGCGGCATGCTCGACGATACGATCCGCTTCGAACCCCCGTTCGCGTCGGCGTTGCAGGCGTCGATGCTCGCGCTCATCGGACTCGCGATGATCTTCCTCTGGCCGTGGCACATGCCCGCGCGCGCGACGACCTTCACCGCGATGTTGCTCGCGCTCGTCGTCGCGGCGGATCTCTTCGCGTTCGCGCGGCTTCGCTGGTCGATCCCGGTGGCGTCGCCGCTGCTCGCCGCGCTCGCGCTCTACGTGCTCAACATGTCGTACGGCTACTTCGTCGAGGCGCGCGCGAAACGCCATTTCACCGCGCTGTTCGGGCAATACGTGCCGCCCGAGCTCGTCGAGGAAATGAGCCGTCATCCGGAGGACTACAGCATGGCCGGGCGGCGCGCCGAGCTGACCGTGCTGTTCTGCGACGTGCTCGGCTTCACGGCCATCGCGGAGACGCTGGAGCCGGAAGCGCTCGCGCGTCTGATGAACGAGTATCTCGGCACGATGACCGAAGTGATCCGCGCGCATCGCGGCACGCTCGACAAGTACATCGGCGATGCGATCATGGGTTTCTGGGGTGCGCCCGTCGACGATCCGGATCACGCGCGCAACGCCGTCGCGGCGGCGCTCGGCATGCGCGCGGCGCTCGTCGAGCTGAACCGCACGCTCACGGCGCGCGGCTGGCCGACGCTGTGGATCGGCATCGGCATCAATACGGGGCCGATGACCGTCGGCGACATGGGCTCGCACGTGCGCCGCGCCTACACCGTGATGGGCGATGCCGTGAATGTCGCGGCGCGGCTCGAAGGCCTCACGCGGCGCTTCGATATCGACATCATCGTGGGCGAAGCGACGCGCGAACGGGTGACGGATATCGCGTTCCGCGAGATCGATCGCGTGCGCGTGAAAGGACGCGTCGCGCCGATTGCGGTGTTCGAGCCGCAGCCCGCGCACGAACACGGCGATGCGCTCACGCGCTGGCACGCGGCGCTCGCGCACTATCGCGCGCGCGAGTGGGACGAAGCGCAAACGCTACTCGCGACGCTCGCGGCGCAGTATCCTGAGCGACAGGTGTACGCGATGTATCGCAGGCGCATCGATGCGCTGCGCGGCATTGCGTTGCCCGAGGACTGGGATTGCGTAAGCGAATTCGACACGAAATGAATCATCATGAACGTTCGGGTACTCGGCTGTAGCGGCGCGATCAGGAGCGGCGGCGACGATGCGGGCGATCGCGGCGGCACGACGGCGCTGCTCGTCGACGGCGACATCATGATCGATGCCGGCACGGGCGTCGCCGTGCTTACCGACGACGAACTCGCGCGTATCGATCATGTGTTTCTCACGCACTCGCATCTGGATCACATTGCGTATCTGCCGCTCATGATCGATGCCGTAGGCGACGCGCGCGATAGGCCGCTCGTCGTTCACGCGAGCCGCGCGACGCTCGACATACTTCAGGCGCACATCTTCAACAATCTGATCTGGCCGGACTTCACGCGCATTCCTTCCCCCGATGCGCCGGGCGTGCGCTTCGAAGCGCTGGAGGTCGGCGAATGCTTCATGCTGAACGGGCGCACCGTGACGGCATTGCCCGCGCGGCATACGGTGCCGTCGATGGGGCTGGCGGTGTCGAACGCAACGGCGTGCATCGCATTCAGCGGCGATACGACGAGCAATCCCGAGTTCTGGGCCGCCGTGTGCGCGTTGCCGGGACTGCGGCATGTGATCGTCGAGACCGCGTATCCGGATGCGCAGATCGCGTTGGCGCGTGCGGCGCATCACTATTGCCCGAAGCTCATCGCCGATGATCTGCGTGGCCGCGCGATGAAAGCCGAATTGCTGATTTCGCATCTGAAACCGCCGCACGGCGCGCAGATTCTGGAAGAACTGCGCGCCGCGTTGCCCGATGTGTCGCTGCGTGCGTTGCGCGCGGGCGAAGTGCTGACGTTGTGATGTTCAACGCGAACCCGCTGCCGCACGACGCTCGATGCTGATCGGCGTGACGTTCGCCGGCGCCGATGTAACCGCGGCCGGCAGCAACTCGCCTCGCACGATCGCCCGCACCGTTCCCGCGATCATGAGACCGATCACCACGTTGGCCACGACGAACGCAGCCGGTGCGATCCACGTCATCGGGCCGGCGGCGCCGCGTTCGAGCATGCGAATAGCCATCGTCGGCAATGCGGCGGCACCGAAGCTGAAGGCCCAGTACGAAGGCGTGAACGCGCGTTGGCGAATCCAGGGCACGAGGCGCGCGAGCATCAGCGCCTGATAGAGACCGTAGCCGAGCAGCATGTATGCGAACGTATCGGGTACGCCGTGCGTGATCGCGAGATACGACACGCCTCCGACGACCGGCGGCGCAAGCTGGATGCCGAGCGTAGGGCGCAATGCTTCGGGCAGCGGTTCATGCACGGCGGCGCGATGCAACACGATCGATTCGATCGCGAGCCACGAGAACACGCCCGCGCCGAACAGCAACATGCCGATTTGCGTGAAACCGAGCCCGGCCGCCGCCGTCGCCGCGACGAAGCTGGGCGCGACCGTCGGAAGGTAGATGGCGGGCGTCGTCAGCTCGGGCTTGCGGCCGCCCTGCCAGAACCGGCCATGCAGATACGCGCCGAGCGCGAGCGAACTCGCGACGCCGATCGCGAAGAGCGCGATCGCGAGCGGCCGCGAATAAGGCTGCACGGCTTGTGCGACGAGCATCGCCGATACCGGCACGAGCGCCGCGAACGAAGACTGCACCGGATGACGCATTTCCGCGATGGCCGCATCGCGCTGGACGAGCCACTTGCGCCCGTATGCGACGAGCACCGCGATCCAGACGACGAGCGCGCCCGCCGTCAGCCATGCGGGCACCGCATCGGGAATCGCCCACACGCGAGCCGCCGCGCGCCATGCGCCCGCGAGCGCGAGCCCGCCGACCGCGATGCCGAAGAACGCAGCCGGCATCGGCGCGCGATTGTTCGTACCATTGTTGCTGTTCATTGCCCTTCTCCTTGATTTGCGTCGTTGGAGAAAGGTTAGTGGCGACGGCCTTCCGCGCGAATGCCGCAGCGTCTCATTGCGCTGCGCGCGCGTCTCAATCAGTCGCCGCCGCGCAGCTTCACCGCGATTTCGTGCCAGTCCTCTACCGCGTGTTTCAGCTCGCGGCACAGTCTTGGATCGAGCGCATCGAGACGCGACCACAGACGATCGAGCGTCTTCTCACGGGCTTCGTACACGGCGACCGCCGCGACTCTGCTCGCGCCCGACAGACGCGCCTCGGCATCGGCGCATTCCATGTAGAGATGCGCGAGATGCGGATCGGCAAGTTCGACGGGACGCAGGTGAACGGCAGTGAAGCGTGACTTCATGGTGGTTTCCCCGGCTCTTCTTGTTATCGGCGCGCGCTTTCGCATCGCGGTTGCGCGACAGTATGAAGGGCCGGGAAATGCGCCGACAAGCTAAAACGCGTGCGTTCTGTGCGCTATGAAGCGATAGACGTGTTCGGCGTCGCTCACTTCGCGACGAACGCATCGATATGCCGCGCGAGCTCGCTCGGATACCGGAACATCAGCGCGTGTCCCGCGTCGCTGACCACATCGAGCGTCGCGCGCGGAATCATCTGTTCGAGACGGCGCGCGTTGGTATCGGCAAGCACATCGTCGTTCGCGCCCGCAGTGAAAAGAAAACGCGACGCGCCAACGGCAGCGGGGAATAATAGGCGGCGAATTGCGCGCGTTCAACAAGAGCTTAAGAACAAGGAGTTAAAGCAGATGAATCGATTCTTCCGCTTGTGCCTTCTTCCCGCCGCTGCATTCGCGCTCGTCGCGTGCAGCACGCCTGTCGAGTTTTCGGCGAGCGCGAATCCGCCTTCATGGAATAACGACGGCGATGCCGATTTCAGCGGCATGGACAACGCGATGTCCGCATGCAAGGGCGCCGCGAAAAGAGCCGGCGCGGGCCGTTGCACGCAGGTGCGCGCCTACGAGGCGTGCATGAAGGACAAGGGCTACATCACCGTGCTCGGGCCGGAGAATCCGCCGAACTGCGGCCAGCCCGATTGGGAACAGGACGTACGAAAGTGGCTCGAATAAAGCGCTATTTTCGGTTTGCCATGCGCATGAAGAGCACGTACAGGAGCGCGCCCGCCACCGCGCCGATCAGCCAGCCGAGATTGTTCGGCGGCAGGAGCTTGAAGAACTGCGTCGACAGTTCCCAGCCGACCGAGATCACGCCCGATACGATCAGCGCCGCGAGCCCGACCTTGTTCCATCCGCCGTCGTAATAGAAGCGTCCGCCGGGCTGCATCGAATACAGTTCGGCGGTCCTCACCTGCTCGCGCTTCACGAGGTAATAGTCGGACATCATCACGCCGTACATCGGCGCGAGCACGGCGCCGAACACGGACACGAAGATCGTGATCGCCTTCGGGCTGTCGACGAAGATCCACGGACACACGAGCACCGCGAGTATCGACGCGATCAGGCCGCCCTTCTTGAAGTCCACATGCTTCGGAAACAGATTGGCGATGTCGTACGCGGGCGACACGAAGTTCGCGACGATATTGATGCCCATCGTCGCGATGACGAACGTGACGCTGCCGATCGCCACCCACACCTTGTTCTCGATGCGCGAGACGATTTCGACCGGGTCCATGATCATCGTGCCGAACACTTTCTCGCTGCCCGCCGTGACGATCACCGTGATGATTGCAAACGCAACGAAGTTGAACGGCAGCCCGAGGAAGTTGCCGATCTTCATCTGCCGCTCGCTTTTCGCGAAGCGCGAGAAGTCGCCGAAATTCAGCAGCAGCGCGGCGAAATAGCTCACGACGAGCAGGATCGCGTTGATCATCGCGTGAAGTTGCTCGTCGCCGGTCAGCACCTTGCCCGAGAGCGTGAGATTCAGGCTGCCGAGACCCGCGCGATAGAGAATCCATCCCATCAGCACGAACATCACGACATACACGGCCGGCCCGCAAAAGTCGATGAACTTGCGGATGATCTCCATGCCGCGCTGAAAGATGACGAGCTGCAGCAGCCACATGAAGAGGAAGCTGACCCAGCCGAGCATGTCGAGCCTGAGAAAGCTCGTATCGCGCCACGCGGCGACAGACGGCACGAAAAGCAGCAGCAAGGTCGCGACGGCCTTCGACGCGAAATACGTCTGCACGCCGTACCACACGATGCCGACCACGCCGCGAATCAGCGCGGCGAGATTCGCGCCCATCACGCCCATCGAGACGCGCGCCATCACCGGGAAAGGAATGCCGTGTCTCAAGCTCGGCTTGCCGACCCAGTTCATCAGCACATACACGATGAGAATGCCGATGGTCAGCGCGAGCAGCACCTGCCAGCCCGAGATGCCGAGCAGAAAGAGACTCGCGGCGAAGGTGTAGCCGCCGACGCTGTGCACGTCCGACATCCACATCGCGAAGATGCTGTAGCCGTTCCAGGTGCGCTTCGCGCGCGGCACGGGCGCGAGGTCGTGGTTGTAGAGGCGCTCGTCGGCGTTGACGATTTCGGCATCGGCACCGAGCGCGGCGGCGTCGGCGGCGGAGGTTGCGTGGGATGCGGCCATCATGTCCTCCAGTGCCTTCGGCGGGCTCGAGTTATGAACCTAGATTAATGCATCAAAAAGCGAAAATGAAACGGCGTGCGCATTGCGTTGCGACGCATTAAAGTCGTCCGTGCGCCTGCCGTTATGCTGGCCATGAGAAAAAAACGCCTTCACTCCCGGGATATGAACAACGCCTTCGCCGCCGCAGCCGAGGCGCTCGCGCTCTTCTGCCGGCTACGTAACGTCGATGCCGCCGACCTGAGCGCGTGCGAAGTCGATGTCTTCCTCAATCTCGCATTCGAGGAAGCCGCGCAGCAAGCAGCCGCACGCATCGAGGCGCGCCGGACAGGCTGAAGCGTGCGGACCTTCGCTACGGGTGCGGATCTTGCTCGTCCACAAAGGATGGCCAGCGATCGCGCCGCGGAGGTTCCATGTCGAAGATTCTCGGCCCTGTGCTGGGCCCGCAGGTGAGAAGCGTCGCGCGTCATCCGTTCGGCTTTGCGATGCGCACGTTCAAGGCTTTTCGCGCCAATCAGGGCCTGCTGCTTGCGGGCGCGGTCGCGTATTACGCGCTGCTTTCCATCGTCCCGCTGCTGATCCTGATCGTGATCGTGCTGTCGAAATTCGTCGGGCAACAGCAATTGCTCGACACGCTCGCGCATCTGCTCGAATGGCTCGTGCCGGGCCAGGCGCACGCCGTCGTGGGCGAGCTCGCGAATTTTCTTGCGCATCGCGCGGTGCTCGGCTGGCTGCTGCTCGTCACGATGATCTTCTTCAGTTCGCTTGCCTTCACGGTGCTCGAGAACGCGATGTCGGTGATCTTCGTGCATCGCGTCGCGGTCAGGCGGCGGCATTTTCTGCTCTCGGCGCTCCTGCCTTACTGCTACATCCTGTTTCTCGGCGTCGGCATGCTGATCGTCACGCTCGTGTCGAACGGCCTTCAGGCGATGGGCAGCAACAGCGTCGACCTGCTCGGCGTCGAGGTGTCGCTCAGGGGCGTGTCGCGGCTTTTGCTGTATCTGCTCGGCGTCGCGGGCGAGATCTTCGTGCTGACGTCGATCTATCTCGTGATGCCTGTCGGCCGGCCTTCGCTGCGGCTCGCGCTGCTCGGCAGCGTGACGGCCGCCGTGCTCTGGGAAATCACGCGGCATGTGCTCGTCTGGTACTTCGCGACGCTCTCGCAAGTGAGCGTAGTTTACGGATCGCTGACGACGTCGATCGTCGTGCTCTTCAGCCTCGAAGCGCTCGCGACGCTGCTTCTATTCGGCGCGCAAGTAATCTCCGAATTCGAGCGCTTCGGCTCCGAGGCCGATGCGCCGCCGCAGCCCTTCACCACCGGTTGAACGCGCCGCAGCATGTCTTCGCGACGCGCGTGCGCTACAGTGATGCGCCCTCATTCCAGCGCCGCCGATGTCGACACCCACACGCTCGCACGGCACGCGCATCGCGCTCTTCACCGTCGTCGCGATGATCGCGTTCGCCGGCAACTCGCTGCTGTGCCGCCTCGCGCTCAGGGGCGCGCGCATCGACGCGGCGAGTTTCACGCTCGTACGCGTCGCGTCG
This sequence comes from Caballeronia sp. ATUFL_F2_KS9A, assembly GCF_023630765.1. Classification (NCBI taxonomy): domain Bacteria; kingdom Pseudomonadati; phylum Pseudomonadota; class Betaproteobacteria; order Burkholderiales; family Burkholderiaceae; genus Caballeronia; species Caballeronia sp. ATUFL_F2_KS9A. Next base: position 188,725 of record NZ_JALQEK010000004.1, read on the forward strand.
GCGGCGCTCGTGCTGTGGATCATCCTGCTCGCGCGCGGCGCGCCCGGCGACGACACGCGACGCGCCGGAAGCTGGGTATCGGCATTCGCGCTGATCGTGTATGCGGCGGCGTTCTCCTTCGCGTACGTTCGGCTCGCGGCGGGCACCGGCGCGCTGCTGCTCTTCGGCGCGGTGCAGGCGACGATGATCGGCTACGGCATCGCGACCGGCGAGCGTCTCGCCGCGGCGCAATGGCTCGGCCTGCTGCTCGCGCTCGCCGGTCTCGTGTGGCTCGTGCTGCCAGGACTCGCCGCGCCCGATCCGGCGTCGTCCGCACTGATGATCGCGGCGGGCATCGCTTGGGGCGTCTATTCATTGCGCGGACGGGGCCAGTCCGATCCCGTCGCCGCGACGGCCGGCAATTTCCTGCGCGCGCTGCCGTTCGCGATCGCGGTGTCGGCGCTCGCGCTCGCGTTTGCGGGTACGGACGCGGATGTCTCAGGCCTGGCCTACGCGATGACCTCGGGTGCGTTGACCTCGGGGCTCGGCTATGTCGTCTGGTACGCGGCGTTGAAAGGATTGAAGCCCGCGACGGCGGCCACGGTGCAACTGAGCGTGCCGCTCATCACGGCGGCGGGCGGCGTGCTGCTGCTCGGCGAAACGCTGACGATGCGGCTCGCGGCCAGCGCGGTCGCGATTCTCGGCGGCATCGCGCTCGTCGTGTCGTCGAAGCCCCGATGACGAACTGTGGCGCGCGTTCCACACGCAAACGGGTGCCATGCGCGTATGTGCGGCACCTCACATACGCGCGGGAACTTCCTCTGAAGAATGATGCATGCACCGCACTTCAAATCGGGGCAGGAACGGGAAATGCTGACGTACTGGCCGAAGTTGCTTCGCCGTCGCGACACGCAATGAGGTGAAATCGCCGTGCAACGGTGCGCCGGACCGTGCCACGGCAGGCGCGCCGCGCATCGGGCGCAATGATCCGCAGCGTCGTTCCAACGCCTCCTCGCCGCCCCTGATTGTGGCGATATGTGGCGCGAGTTACATTGTTTGGCAAAAAAGGGCCGGCGGCAGATGCTGAACCGGCAACCGGCTGTTACGTCCGACGAAGCCGCATCGCGTTTGATTGTTCATATGATGGGACGCGCGAGGTGAAGCATCGGGCCGGACGCGCGCTGTAAGTCCGCGCTGGTCCGCTGTCTGACGAATAGGTTCTGGAGAGCGCTGTCATGCCTCAGCACGCAAAGCTACCCGAAGAGAGCATCGCGGAACGCGCAAGTCCTGCGAATGATCCCACTGTCACTCACTTGCCCGAGACTGCAATCGATTACGACGACGAACCCGGCCCCATGCGCGCGCCGCTGCGCTTCGGGCGTCTCGCGCTGTGGATGGCGTCGGCGAGCGCGCTTGGCATCGGCGTGCTCGGCACGGTCGCGTACGGCATGTGGTTCAACCACGATCAGCGCGTCTATGCCGAGGCGATGGCGAGCGCGCGCCGCACGCTCGGCATCGATCAGCCGGTGATTACCGCGCAGACGCAATCGGGCGGCGCCGTCGAAACGCCCTTGACCGCCGCGCCCGGCAGCGCGATTCCGTACTCGTCGAACGACGGTCCGACGGCCGCGCCCATCGACACGGCATCGCTCGCGGACAACGCACCCACCGCCGATCCCGCCGACGAAACCACCGTCGCCAACGCTGGCGCTGACGGCTCGGGCGCGGCCGCCGCCGCGGCGCTCGCGACGGCTTCCGCGCAACCTTTGGCGCAACAGGCGCAACGCCGCGGCACGCCGTCCGCGACGCAGCGTGCCGCCGTCGATCGGAGCAATCGCGCCGATCAGTACGCGCAGGCACGCAGGCATCAGGCGCGCGCGAACGCAAGGCAGCAGTCCGAAGGCGGACTGTTCGCGCGCGTGGGCGCGTTCTTCCATCGAGTGAGCTATCGACACAATGTTCCGACCCGTCAGCGAGAGGAGTATTCACGTCCCTGAGGAGACGCTGGCGAGCCGTGCGCGGCACGCGATCATGCGCTTGCGCCTGCGCGTGCCCGGCCCCGCGCCGCTCGCTGGCGCGGCCTTGCTGTGTCTGCTGATCGGGCTGCTGTTCCTGGCGTTGCAGGTGCGCGCGATCTTTTCGGCGCAACTGCAGCAGGAGTACGTCGGGCTCGTGCTCGAAGCGGTCGAGCGCGCCGATACCGCCCGCGCGACCGCGCTTTCCCTGCAGAACACGCCCGCGAGCGATACGCAGCGCCAGGCCGCGTATCGCGAGGCGCGCATCGAATTGGCCGGGCGGCTCGCGGCGCTGCATGCGCTGGTGTCGTCGAGTCCGATGTCGGCGCCGTCGCTGCCTTCCGCCGTGCTCTCGCCTTCCGCCGCGCTCGGCGAGGCCAGCTCCGCGCTCGATTCGGCCTACGCCTGGTGGCGCGCGGAGCGCGATCGCACGAGCGCGGACGTGCGCGAGCGCATCCTGAGCGTGTCGCATACGCTGATCGCGTTGTCGGCGATCGTATTCGGCGTGCTCATCACCGCGCTCGGCATGTATGCAAAACGCAATCGGCAACTTCTCGGCATTTCGAATGAATTCGAGCAGGCGTCGCTGCACGATCCGATGACGGGCCTGCCCAACCGGCGCAAGCTCTTCGCGGCGCTGGAAGAAGCGGCGAATGCGCTCGCGAGCGGCGCGCGCGGGGCGTCGCGCATCGCGGTGCTGTATATCGATCTCGATGGCTTCAAGCGCGTCAACGACACGCACGGCCACCGCATCGGCGATGAGTTTCTGATTGCGGTGTCGCGGCGTTTTCGTCAGGCGGTGCGCGGCGGCGATCTGGTCGCGCGTATCGGCGGCGACGAATTCGCGTTGCTCGTGCGCGAGTTTTCGAGCGATGGCGAGCTCGCGGTGATCGCGCAGAGAATCATCGCGTGCGTCGCGGAAACCGACGCGCAGATGGGCTTGTCGATCGTGCGCGCAAGCGTCGGCATCGCGAGTTTTCCGGATCGTGTCGACGATTACTGGCGGCTCGTCGCCGCTGCCGACGACACGATGTACACCGTCAAGCGCAACGGCAAGAACGGCTACGCGTTCGCGTCGGCGCCGTCCGCCTGACGCTCGTTCCTACGCGGCGGCGCGCAGGTCTTCTTCGCCGCCCAGCGCCTCGGTCAGCGCCGACAGCATGCGCGCGAGTTCGCCTGTCATCAGGATGAAGTCGGATTCGAAGCGCTCGTCGTCGTTCGACGCGGTCGGATCGGCGGCTTCCTTGATGACGTCGAGCGCGCTCACGCGCTTCAATGTGAGCGATGGCGTCAGCACGTACGACACGCGGTCGTCCCACGTCATCGCGAGACGCATGCACTGCTTGCCCGCTTCGATATGGCGGCGCATGTCTTCCGTTTCGAGCGCGTGACCGACGTAGCGGACGGTCGCGTTGCCTTCGCCGGTCGAGCGCAGTTCCGTATCGCGATCGAGCGTGAAGCCCGCGGGCGCGTCGCCGGAAAGCAGCCATTCGGTCATCGCCGAAACGGGCGAGCGCGCCGTGCGGACGCTCGCGAGCGGCAGATCGGTGACGGACTTCACCAGCAAGCCGATGATGTCGTCGCACAGCGTCGCCGACGACGAATCGATCGCGAGCCAGCCGTTCACCGGATCGATCCACACGCGCGTATCGCGGCGGATGCTGAAGGCGCGCGGCAGGAGTTCGTCGGTGATCTGTTCCTTGAGCTCTTTCATCTGCTTGCGGCCGGGTTTGAAGCCCTGCTGCTCTTCGAGCTCGGCGGCGCGTTCCTTCACGAACTGCGTGACGACGGATGCGGGCAGCAGCTTCTTTTCCGCACGATAGACGATGAGCATCTGACGGTTCGCCGTGTAGACGAGATCATCGTCGCCGCGCGGCGAGACCCAGCCGCGCCGCTCGTTCTCGATGCTCGACGCCGCGGTGAACGCGAGCGGCGCGAGCCATTGCTGCATCTGCTGCGGCGTGACGGACCAGTGTGCGGGAAGACGGTGAAGCTGAAGATTCTTGAACCACATGGCGCGGGATTTCGATGTAGTCGGAAAGGGGCGCCATTCTATACGAGTGCGCGTCAGTCGTTCGCGCGCCATTTTTGCGGCACGATCCGCCATTGCAGATTCACGCCCGCCGCGGCGAGCAGGATCAGCGCCGCGCCGGCCACTTGCAGCCACGCGAGCCGTTGCCCGAACGCGAGCCAGTCGACGACGATCGCCACCACCGGATAGATGAACGACAGCGCGCCCGTCGTCGCGGTCGGCAGCTTCTGGATCGCGCCGTACAGCAACACGTACATCAGTCCCGTGTTGACGACGCCGAGCACGACGAGATCGGTCCAGCCGCCGATCGTCGCGGGCATCGCATCGAAGCGCGCGAACGGCGCGAGCATCGCGATGCCGAACAACACATGCAGCATCGCGATCAGATGCGGCGGCGTGCCCGCGAGGCGCTTCGTGACGATCGACGATATCGCGTACAGAAAAGCCGCGCCGAGCGCATACGCAATGCCCTCGAGATACTGCCCCGGCATCGCGAGCACGGACGGCTCGACCCGCACCACCATCACGAGGCCGATGAACGCGACGCCGAGCCATGCGATCGTCGATACCGACACGCGCTCGCGCAACACGAGCGCGCCCAACGCGACCAGCATGAAGGGCTGCGTGTTGTAAACGGTCGTCGCCATCGAGATCGACGCGCGCGAATACGCGGCGAAAAGCAACAGCCAGTTGCCGACGATCGCCACGCTGCCGAGCGCGACGAGGCCGATCATGCGCCACGAGAAATAGCGCCTCTTCAAGAAGCCGAGCGCCGCGCACACGGCGATGAGCGTCGCGCCTCCGAACACGCAGCGGAAGAACACCACGTTCCAGGGCGTCTGCCCCGACGACACCACGAGCCAGCCGATCGTGCCCGACATCAGCATCGCGAGCGACATCTCGATCGCGCCGCGACGCAGTTCATTCGCACGCGATGCGCCGCCAAGCCGCGCATCGATTCTTTCGCTATTCATTTCGCGCCCGTCATGCAAGTTTCGATGGCTTCAAGTCTATCGATGCGCATCGCTCGAAACCATGCCTAAAATTAGGCTCACGCATCTTTCGACCTTTGAATTGAAGGCCATCATGGGAAAACACCTGAGCAACCCGCCGCAAGCGGGCATCGACGCAATCGATCGCGAACTCATCGCCGTGCTTGCGAGCGATGGACGCATCGCCGTGAGCGAGCTTGCGAAGCGCGTCGGCCTGTCGGCGCCGAGCACCGCCGAGCGCATGCGGCGGCTCGAGACGCAAGGCGTGATTCGCGGCTTCACCGTCGATATCGATCCGCGCGCGCTCGGCTACACGCTGCAGGCGATCGTGCGCGTGCAGCCGCTGCCGGGGCAATTGCATCTCGTCGAAGAAGCGATAAGGCGCATTCCCGAGTTCGTCGAATGCGACAAGGTGACGGGCGACGATTGCTTCGTATGCCGCCTCTATCTGCGCTCGATCGAGCATCTCGACGACATCCTTGCGCGCGTCACCGAGCGCGCCGCGACGAGCACGGCCATCATCAAGGCAACGCCGATCGAAAGACGCCTGCCGCCGCTCGGCTGATCGCTGCGCGTTTTTACCTGCAGAAGAACGGGGTTACACTTGAGTCGCCTGAAACCGCATCACAGCTATGCGCGCGAGGAGCGAACATGAGTGACTTCGACGCCAACCGCACCTTCCGCGGACTTCCGCTGACACCCGAGCAAGATGCCGAAGTGCGGCATTACATCAAGAAGAAAAAGCAGCGCGACGAGCCGTGGGACACGCCGGAACTCGAGGCGATGCTGCAGGACATGCTGGAGCCGCCAGGCGACGAAGACGGCCCCGCCGACGACGAAACCGACGAGGAAACGCGTTCGGCGGCAGAGCGCGCGTCCGCGTTCATCGACGAAGGCATGGACCCGATCGAGAACAGCGAGGAATGGCACGCCGCAATGGAGGCCGAAGCGATGAAAGGGCCACGACGCTAAGGCGTTTCTCGCGCCGCGCAAAAAAGAAAGCGCCGGTCGATGCCGGCGCTTCATCCCTCCACTTCGCGCTTCACACTTCGCGCTTCACACTTCGCAATTCACTGCACGTTCAATGCCTGTGCCGCCAGTCGCGCGGCGGATGCGTATCCAGCCAACGCGCTTTCGGAGTATGGATATGCGGATGCCGGTGATGCATCACGATAACCACCGCGACGCATAGCACCAGGACGAGTCCCGCCATCAGGCTGATCATTGGCTCGGCCATCGCTACCTCCTTTCTTCGACAGGCGATGCCTGTATTTTAGGCGCTGTTTCGCGCGACGAATCACGCCCCGCGCGCACATGCTTCGCATGAAAGCAGCTAAGTCATCGAAAGCATGACGTGTTCCCATGTCCTATAGTGCTTTAGCACGTTTGGTTTGAAGATCCACGAAATCAACCGGGAGACGCAGATGGCGACGTGGAAACCCGATCCGAGCTTCTATCCTTCCCCGCGGCTCGCAGCGAAAGCGCCGCGCGAAACGCTGGCTTATGTCGCGACGTTCGATCCCGAGCGCAAGTCGCCGGACAAGATCGCCGTCGTCGATGTCGATCCGGATTCGCCGGACTATACGAAGATCGTCGGCGAAATCGCGATGCCCGATGTCGGCGACGAGTTGCATCACTTCGGTTGGAACGCATGCTCGTCGTGCCTGTGCCCGAATGCGCCGCATCCGCACATGGAGCGGCGCTATCTCGTCGTGCCGGGGCTGCGTTCGTCGCGCGTGCATATCATCGACACGAAGCCCGATCCGAAGAAGCCGGTGATCGTGAAGACGATCGAGCCCGCGGAACTCGCGGAAAAGACCGGCTATACGCGGCCGCATACCGTGCATTGCGGGCCGGGCGGCATCTATATCACCGCGCTGGGCAACGCCGAAGGCAAGGCGCCCGGCGGCGTGCTGATGCTCGATCAGCAGAGCTTCGATCCGCTCGGCCGATGGGAAGTCGATCGCGGACCGCAACAGCTCGCGTACGACGGCTGGTGGCATCTCGGCCACGACACGATGGTCACGAGCGAATGGGGCACGCCCGACACCTTCGAGGAAGGCCTCGTGCCCGATCTGCTGCTCGGCGCGCAGTACGGGCGCAAGCTGCATTTCTGGGACTTCACGAAGCGCAAGCACATTCAGGAGATCGATTTCGGCGACGAATATCAGCTCGTCTTCGAACTGCGTCCCGCGCACGATCCGACCAAGGCATATGGTTTCGTGAACTGCGTGATCAGTCTGAAGGATCTGTCGTCGTCGATCTGGACCTGGTATCGCGACAAGGACAAGTGGGCGGTGAAAAAGATCATCGACATTCCCGCCGAACCCGCCGATGCCGACAAGCTGCCGCCGTTATTGAAGGGCTTCAATGCGGTGCCGCCGCTCGTCTCCGATATCGATCTGTCGATGGACGACCGCTTTCTGTACGTGTCGTGCTGGGGCACCGGCGACATGCTGCAATACGACGTCTCCGATCCCTTCGCGCCGAAACTGACGGGCAAGGTGCGTATCGGCGGCGTGGTCGCGCGCGCGACGCATCCGGGCGCGAAGAACGGCGCGCTGAATGGCGGCCCGCAGATGGTCGAAGTGAGCCGCGACGGCCGCCGCGTCTACTTCACGAATTCGCTGTACGGCGCGGTCGATGCGCAGTTCTATCCCGAAGGCATCGACGGCTGGATGGTGAAGCTCGATGCCGATCCCAACGGCGGCCTCGCCGTCGACGACAAGTTTTTCATCGACTGGCCCAAGGGACATCGGCCGCATCAGATCCGGCTGCAAGGGGGCGATTGCTCGTCGGATTCGTACTGCTATCCCTGATCCGCCGCGAGACACTTCGCATGGACGCCGCATCGCCCGCGCTCCTCCTCACCGCCGCGGGCCTCGGCGCGTTTCACGGTCTCAATCCCGCGATGGGATGGCTCTTCGCCGTCGCGCTCGGCCTGTATGCGCGAAGCCGCCGCGTCGCGCTCGTATCGCTCGTGCCGATCGCGCTCGGCCACGCGGCGTCGGTCGCGCTCGTGCTCGCGGGCGCGCTCACGCTCGGCGCGGCGGTCGGCCATGACCTGCTCGCACGCGGCTGCGGGGCGCTGCTGATCGGCTGGGGCGTGTGGAGCGCGTGGCGCGGGCATCGCGGACGCCCGACCGTCGGCATGCGTACCGGGCTGGCCGGTCTCGCGTTATGGTCCTTCATGATGTCGAGCGCGCACGGCGCAGGTTTGATGCTGGTGCCGGCGCTCTTGCCGTTGTGCACGGGCGCGATGCCAAAGACGGCTTTCGAAGCCAGCGCACTAGCGTTGACCGTGCATACCGGCGCGATGCTCGCCGTCATCGCGACGATCTCCATGTTCGCGATGTCCCTTCAGGAACGCGGCGGACTCGGCTTTCTACGCAGCGGATGGATCAACGTCGACTGGATCTGGAGCGCGGCATTGATCGCGTGCGGCTTATTTCTGTTCGTCTGACGCGGAGTGCTGCGCGCCGAATTGCATTTTGCATACGTTATGCGCGATGGCATTTTGCATGCATCGCGCATAGCACAGAATTCAATCGCGGCGCGACACTTCCTCCGGACTCGGCAATTCGGCGGTGGTCCACCCTCCGCCCAGCGCCTTCACGAGAGCGACGCTCGCCGCCATGCGGCGCCGCTCGATACGCACCGCCGTGCGTTGATCCGACAGCACGATTGCCTGCGTCACCACCACGCTCAGATACGTGATCGCGCCGTTCTCGTAGCGATTGCTGACCTTGCCGAGCGCGCGCTCGGCGGCATCGACGGCATCGCGTTGTGCTTCGCTTTCGCGGCGCAGCACTTCCAGCGCATTCAGGTTGTCTTCCACTTGCCCGAACGCGGTCAGCACGGTTTGCCGATAATCGGCGACCTTCTCGTCGTAGTCAGCGCGCGCCGCATCGCGAGCCGCCGCGCGACCGCCGAAGTCCAGCACCGTGAATGCGAGCTGTGGCCCGAGCGACCAGAATCGGCTCGGCGCTTCGAGCCATGAGCTGAAGCGCGTCGCCTCGAGACCGCCCGTCGCGGCGAGCAGAAGGTTCGGAAAGAACGCCGCCGTCGCCACGCCGACGCGCGCATTCGCCTCGGCCACGCGCCGCTCCGCCGCCGCGATATCCGGCCTGCGCTCGAGCAACGCGGACGGCACGCCGGGCGGCAGCACCGCGAGCGCCGCCGACGGATGCGGTGAATGCGCTTCGTTGAGCGGCGCGACATCGAGCGTAAAACTCGACGGACTCTCGCCGACGAGAATCGCGATCGCATTGACGAGGCTCGTTCGCGTGGTCTCCAGATCGATGAATTGCGCCTGCGTCGCGCGCAGTTGCTCTTCGGCCTGCGCGACATCCGATTCCGCCGCGACGCCGCCCGCAAAACGATCGCGTGTGAGCGCGAGCGCCTTCTCATAGGCTTGCAGCGTCGCCTGCAACAGCCGTTCTTCTTCGACGATGCCGCGCAAATCGAAGTAGTCGGTCGCGAGTTCGGCCTGCATCGACAGAATCGCGCTGTGCAGATCCGCGGCGCTCGCCTGCGCTTCTGCGCGGCCACCTTCGACAGCACGCGAGATGCGGCCCCAGAGATCCGGCTCCCACGAGATCTGTGCGTCGATCAGATAGTCGGGCACGGTCACGCCCGCGCTCGATTTGTACAAGACGTTCGACGATACCCGCGACTGATTGAATGCGGCATTCGCCGTGATGGTCGGAAAGTACGCCGAACGCGCCTGCGCGGCCGCTGCACGCGCTCCACGAAAACGCGCGGCGGCCGCGGCCACGGTCTGATTCGCTGTCGCGACACGTTCTTCGAGCGCGTTCAATTGCGGATCGCCATAGACTTCCCACCACGGCGCGCGCGGCTTCGCATCGGCGGGTTGCGCAGGCTTCCAGTCTTGCGATGCCGACGCAGGCGCATCGAGCGGCATCTGCGACTTGTACGCAGCAGGCGTAGAAGTTTCGGGCCGCACGTAATCCGGCCCGACGGCGCAGCCGCCCAATGCCGCGATAGTTAGGTATGCAACTAATTCGAGCGATGCGCGCCTCATCACGACTCGCTTCCTTCAGCCTTCGCTGCACCACCGCTCGCGGCGTCGCTTGAACCCGCGCGGCCGATACGCACCGCCGCGCCATCGATGATCGAATCGGGCGGATTGACGATCACGCGCTCATCGCCATTCAATCCGGAGACGATCGACACACGCGTGCCGTAGTCGGTGCCGAGCGTGATCGGCAGAAGCTTCACGCGGTTGTTCGCATCGACGCTCGCGGCATGCACGCCATCCGGACGGAACAACAGCGCATTGCCGGGCAGCGTGTATGAAGGACTCGCGCTCGTGAGACGAAAGCGCACTTGCGCATACGCGCCCGCAAGCAATTCGCCCGCCGGATTCTTCACATCGACTTCGACGCGCATCGTGCGCGCGACGGGATCGACCGCGCCCGCGGTACGCACCGTGACGCCGTCGAACTTGCGATTGCGCTCTTCGTTGAGCAGCAACTCCGCGGGCAAACCCACCGTGATCATCCGCGCATACGCTTGCGGCACATCGACGAACACACGCAACGTCGACGCATCCTGAATGTGGAAGAGCTCGCGGCCGGCGGCGCCGCTGCCGGCGTCGATCAACTGACCGACATCGGTGTTGCGCGCGGTGACGACGCCATCGAAGGGTGCATAGATCTTCTGGAACGACACGAGTTGTTCGAGCCGCGACACGTTCGCCTGCGCCGCGTTCAGCGCCGCTTCCTTCGCGAGCATGTCGCCGTTCTTTTCATCGGTCTCCTGGCGCGACACCGAGTTGTTCTTCAGCATCTGCGCCCAGCGCTCAGCGGTCGTCTTCGCAAGCAGATAGTTCGCGCGCGCGGTTTGCGCATCGGCACGCGCCTGACGAAGCTGATCGTTGATTTCGGGCGCATCGATCTCCGCGAGCAACTGGCCCTTCTTCACCTTCGTGCCGATATCGACGGTCCAGCGCTTCAGATACCCATTGGTGCGCGCGAAGATCGGCGCATCGGAGAACGCGCGGATATCGCCTGCGAGCACGAGATCCTGCGAGGCCTTCATGCGCGTCGGCTTGATGACCTCGACCGTCTGCAAGCCGTGCTCGTTCGCATCGCGTTCGAGTTCCGCGTGCGCAGCGCGGCGCGACAGGATTCCCTGCGCGATGAGCGCGACGACGACCACGAGCGCGATCACGAGCCATAAGCGCCCTCGCCGCCTGTTGCCCGATCGTTGCGACAACTGCTCTTCCATTCTTGCTCCGCCCGCTGTTCGATTGTTTTATTGCGCCGCTTTCCGTGCCGCCGCGCCCGGTCCCTTGCCGCGTGCTTCCATGCGCCGATAGACGATCGAAAACACGACCGGCACGAAGAACAGCGTTGCGATGGTGCCGACCATCAGGCCGCCGATCACCGCCCGCCCGAGCGGCGCATTCTGCTCGCCGCCTTCACCGAGCCCGATCGCCATCGGCACCATGCCGATCATCATCGCGAGCGCGGTCATCAGCACCGGCCTGAAACGCGTATAGCCCGCTTCCAGCGCGGAGCGCACTGCGTCGCCATGTTCGGCGAGCGCGGCGCGCGCGAAGCTCACCACGAGAATGCTGTTTGCCGTCGCGATGCCTATGCACATGATCGCGCCGGTCAATGCGGGAATCGACAACGTCGTATGCGTCAGGAACAACGTCCACACGATGCCCGCGAGCGCGCCCGGCAATGCGGTGATGATGATGAACGGATCGAGCCACGACTGGAAGTTCACGACGATCAGCAAGTACACCAGCACAACCGCGAGAATGAGGCCGAGTGCGAGACCCGAAAACGATCCGTTCATCGTCTCGACCTGGCCGCGCATTTCGATCGTCGAGCCTTTGGGCAACTCGCCGCGCGCTTCGTCGATGATGCGTTGCACGTCGTCCGCCACTGCGCCGAGATCGCGCCGCTCGGTGGTCGCATAGAGATTGATGGTGGTCTGCGCGTTGTAGTGATAGACGACCGCATCGCGCGCGCTGCGCGAAAGCGTTGCGAGCGCGCCGAGAATATTGGTCTTGCCGCTCGACGATGTCACCGGAATGTTCGCCACCGATTGCAGCGAGTTCATGTCGTATTGCGGCGCCGTCGTGATGACGTTATAGCTCACGCCATTCACCGGATTGAGCCAGAACGTGGGCGTCGTCTGCTGACTGCCCGACAGCGTGATGAGCAGGTTGTTCGCGACATCGCGCTGCGTGAAGCCCGCTTGCAACGCCTTCGTGCGATCGACCTCGACGTTGATCGCAGGCAGATCGGATGGCTGCTGGATGCGCGCATCGACGAGACCCGGCACGCGGCGAATCTTTTCCAGCATGCGATTCGCCAGCGCGCGATTGCCGCGCACATCGCGTCCGGTGATCGCTATATCGATCGGCGCGGGCACGCCGAAGTTGAGAATCTGACTCACGATATCGGCGGGCAGGAATGAAAACGTCACGCCGGGAAACTCCTGCGGCAGGCGCTTTCGCAACTCGTGGATATAGCCTTCTGTCGGCGCGTGATCTTCGTTGAGGCTGATGAGCACGTCGGCATCGGCGGAACTGACCGTGCCCGTGTTGTTGTACGAGAGATTGATACCCGATACCGGCAAGCCCATGTTGTCGATGATCGAGCGAATCTCGCCGCGCGGAATCAGTTGCCTGATGCGTGCATCGACGCGATCCGTCAGCGCCGCCGTTTCCTCGATGCGCGTGCCCGTCTTCGCGCGCATATGCAGCGCGATCACGCCTGAATCGATCGACGGAAAGAAGTCGCGCCCGAGGAACGGCGCAAGCCCGAGCGACAGCAGGCAGCACAGCAGAAACAACGAAGCGAAGCGGCCCGGTTGCGCGAGCTGCGCTTCGAGAAAGCGTCGATAGCGATGGCGCACGGACTCGAAATGACGCTCGAATGCGAGATGAATCCGCACGAACGGATTGCGCGAGCCTTTCATCGATTCGACATCGCCGCCCATGTGCTCGTGATGACGCAACAGATACTTCGCAAGCGTCGGGATCAGCGTGCGCGAGAAGAAGTACGACGCGAGCATCGCGAACACGACGGCTTCGGCCATCGGCACGAACAGGTAATGCGCGACGCCCGTCAGCAGGAACATCGGAATGAACACGATGCAGATAGAGAGCGTCGACACGAGCGTCGGCACGGCGATTTGCTGCGCGCCATCGAGAATCGCATGCTCCAGTTCCTTGCCCTGCTCCAGATTCTGGCTGATGTTTTCGATTGCAACTGTCGCGTCGTCGACGAGGATACCGACCGCGAGCGCGAGGCCGCCGAGCGTCATGATGTTGATCGTCTGCCCGATCGCGGAGAGCGCGACGATCGACGTCAGCATCGAAAGCGGTATCGAGATCGCGATGATGAGCGTCGCACGCCAGCTTCCCAGAAACAGCAGCACCATCAGCGCAGTCAGGCCCGCTGCGATCACCGCTTCACGCAGCACGCCCGACACCGACGCGCGCACGAAGAGCGATTGATCCGCAACGGGCTCGATCTTCAGCGACTCGGGCACCATGCCGCGCAAGGTGGGCAACAGGTTCTTCACGCGCGCGACGATATCGAGCGTCGATGCATTGCCGCTCTTGTTGATCGTGAGTAAGGAAGCGCGGGTGCCGTCCACCCGCACGATATTGGTTTGCGGCTGGAAGCCGTCGCGCACATGCGCGACGTCCTTGATATAGATCGTGCCGCCAGGACCGGTGCGGATCGGTATGTCGTTGAGTCCTTCGATCGAGCCCGGACTCGCGTTCAGGCCGACCGAGTATTCCGTTGCGCCGATCTTCGTCGTGCCCGTCGGCAGAATCAGATTCTGCGCGCTGATTGCATTGACCACGTCCGTCGGCGCGAGGTTCTTCGCCTGCAGCTTGCGCGAATCGATATCGACCATGATCTGCCGCTGCTTGCCGCCATAAGGCAATGGCACCGAAGCGCCTTGCACGGTCGCGAGCTGCGTCTTCAGAAAGCTATTGCCGAAGTCGTAGAGCTGCTGTTCGCTGAGTTCCGACGACGACAACGCGAGCCGCAGAATCGGCACCGTCGATGCATTGAAGCGCAAGATATTCGGCGGCGTGATGCCGGGCGGCAGCGAGCGCAATTGCGTTTGCGAGAGCGCGGTAATCTCGGCGATAGCTTCATCGACATTCGCATTAGGCTGAAAGTAGATGCGAATGACCGCAATGCCCGGCAGCGATTCCGACTCGATGTGCTCGATGTCGTTGACCGCCACCGACAACCCGCGCTCGTAATTGAGCGTGATGCGGCGCTCCATTTGATCGGGCGGCAGGCCCGTATAAGACCAGATAACGCTGACAACGGGAATATCGATATTCGGAAAGATATCGGTCGGCGTCCGCACGATGACGAGCGGACCGATGATCAGCAAGAGCAACGACAGGACGATGAATGTGTACGGGCGCTTCAGCGCGAGTCTGACAATCCACATCTAGGTTTCGCCTGCCCCGTTCGTTGTTCGTTATTCGAATGCTATGCGACGACACTGCGCCCGCAGACGCAAATGCACTCGATACGATGACACAACTGAAGCTTACAAAACAATTTGCGCAAACGGTTGCGAGGGTTTTTGCGGAATGATTTCTGCAGAAGAATGCGGGGCCGCACCGAAAACGGAACGCGCGTTCCAATTGTTGGAAATAAATTGCGCCTCGCAGAGCGCGAGGCGCTTGGCGATGCGGAAAGTTATGCCGCTACGGGACGAAGATCGAGTACGCGCTTGGCCTTGCCGGTTGCCGTCGTCGGCAGTTCGCCGGAATCGAGCACGCGCACTTGCGTCGATACGCCGACCATCGTCTTGACGCGATGCTGAAGTTCGCGCGAGAGACCGGCGCGGTCGCTCTCGTTCAGCGTTGCGCAGACATCCGGGCGTGCTTCGACTGAGACGGACAGCGAATCCATGTGGCCGTCGCGCGACACGCACAACTGATACTGGCCGCTCAGGCGCGGAATCGCAAGGATCAACTCTTCGATCTGGCTCGGGAACACATTGACGCCGCGAATGATAAGCATGTCATCCGAGCGGCCCGTGATCTTCGCGAGGCGACGCATCGAGCGCGCGCTCGGCGGCAGCAACGAAGTGAGATCGCGCGTGCGGTAACGGATCATCGGCATCGCTTCCTTCGTGAGCGAAGTGAAGACCAGTTCGCCCGTGCTGCCTTCCGGAAGCACTTCGCCCGTCACGGGATCGATAATCTCGGGATAGAAATGATCTTCCCAGATCGTCGGGCCAGCCTTCGTCTCGATGCATTCACACGCAACGCCCGGACCCATGATTTCCGAGAGGCCGTAGATGTCGAGTGCCTGTATGCCCGCACGCGTTTCGATCTCGCTGCGCAATCCCTGGCTCCAGGGCTCGGCGCCGAAGATGCCGATCTTGAGCGACGTGTTCGCCGGGTCCATGCCCTGCCGTGTCATTTCATCGAGCAGATTCAGCATGTACGACGGCGTGACGAGAATGATCTTCGGCGCGAAATCGCGGATCAGTTGAACCTGCTTTTCGGTCTGACCGCCTGACATCGGCACCACCATGCAGCCCAGACGTTCGGCGCCGTAGTGAATGCCGAGACCGCCGGTGAAGAGACCATAGCCGAACGCATTGTGCAGCGTGTCGCCTCTGCGCCCACCAGCAGCTCTGATTGAACGCGCCGTGACGTTGGCCCACGTGTCGATGTCTTTCGCGGTATAGCCGACCACCGTCGGCTTGCCCGTCGTGCCGCTCGATGCATGCACGCGCACGACCTGATCGCGCGGCACGGCGAAGAGCCCGAAGGGATAGTTGTCGCGTAGGTCGGTTTTCGTCGTGGTCGGAAAACGCGCGAGATCGGATAGCTCGCGCAGGTCGTCTGGATGCACGCCCGCAGCGTCGAAAGCACGGCGATAGTGTGCGACGTTTTCATAGGCGTGACGCAACGTCCACTTCAGGCGTTCGAGTTGCAGTGCCTGAAGCTCGTCCCGGCTCGCGCGCTCGATCGGTTCCAGTTCGCTTTGCTGTGCAATGGATTGAACCACGGTTGTCTCCTGCATGAATGCTCGATGAATGAATGATGCGTCTTCGCTTCAGTGAAAGCGCTGGCCCGAATAACGCAATGCCGCGATGAGCGGCGATGCGCGATAACGGTCTTCGCCGTAATGCGCAGCGAGATGAAGCAGCACGTCGTGAACGCGGCCGATGCCGATGCGTTCGCCCCACGCGAGCGGTCCGAGCGGATAGTTCACGCCCTTCTCCATCGCGAGGTCGAGATCGGCGCTCGTGCAAACGCCTTGATTCACGGCGTCGGCCGCTTCGTTGACGAGCATCGCGACGGTTCGCATCACGGTCATGCCGGCGACATCGTTCAATGGCACGACTGCATAACCGGCTTGCGCCAATGCGCCGGCTGCCGCAGCGTAGGCTTCGCCGGAGCATTGACGCGCGTGCGTGAGCGCCACGCTTTGCGCGTTCGCATAGTCGAGCGCGAGATCGATCAACACGATGTTGTCGATGCCGAGCGCATGCGCGCGTTCCGTCGCCGTGCGTCCATCGGTAAGGAAAAGATACGCATCATCGATTTGTGCGATCAGCCCGGGCATGTCGTTTCTAGCGACGCTCGCCGGCGCGATGCGCGCTTGCAGGCGTTCGTATAAAGGCACGCTTTCTCCGAGCACGATCTTCGAAGGCGTATGAGCATTCGTTTCGATGCGCGCGACAGGCTTCGCGGCATCAGCGCCATAGTCATAAAAGCCACGGCCGGTCTTGCGACCAAGAAAGCCCGCGTTCACCAATTCCTGCTGAATCAGCGAAGGCGTGAAGCGCGGATCGTTGAAGTACGCGTTGAACACCGATTGCGTCACGGCGAAATTCACGTCGTGGCCGATCAAGTCCATCAACTCGAATGGACCCATTCTGAAGCCGCCCGAATCGCGCATGACGGCATCGATGGAAGCGGCGTCAGCGCCCTGCTCGTTGAGCACGCGCAAGCCTTCCGCATAGAACGGCCGAGCCACGCGATTGACGATGAATCCCGGCGTCGATTTTGCATGTACCGGCGTCTTGCCCCACGCCGCGGCTGTGGCATACACGGTTTGTGCGACCGCATCGGATGTTGCGAGTCCGTGCACGACTTCGACGAGGGCCATGAGCGGTGCCGGATTGAAGAAGTGCATCCCGACCACGCGCGACGGATGCTTCAAGGGCGCCGCGATCGCGGTGATCGAAATGGATGACGTGTTCGTCGCGAGCATGCACTCGTGCGTCACGATGCTTTCGAGCTCGATGAACAGCGCGCGCTTGAGCTCGAGACGTTCCGCAATGGCTTCGATGACAAGCGATGCCGTGCGCAAGTCAGCGAGACTCGTAACGACGCGCACGCGATCGATTGCTTGCTGTCCTGCGGACTCTTCGAGGTTCTTCTTGTCGATCAGGCGCTGCACGTTCGCCGCGATTGCATTGCGCGCCTTGTCGAGCGCTTTCGCATCGAGATCGTAAAGCAGCACGGTGTGCCCCGCGAGCGCTGCGACCTGGGCAATGCCTGCGCCCATCGCGCCGGCGCCGATCACGCCGACGATCGCCGATGTCTGAATGGCCTGTGTCATGTCGCCAGGTCCCTCAGACGCGCTCGATTGCGATCGCGATGCCCTGACCCACGCCGATGCACATCGTGCATAGCGCATGGCGCCCGTTGCGGCGCTCGAGTTCGTACATTGCGGTCGTGACGAGGCGCGCACCCGATGCGCCGAGCGGATGACCGAGCGCGATGGCGCCGCCATTCGGATTCACGCGCGGATCGTCCTCGGCAAGGCCCAGTTGACGAAGCACCGCGATGCCTTGCGATGCGAAGGCCTCGTTGAGTTCGATGACGTCGAACTGATCGAGCGTGAGGCCTGTACGTGCAAGCAGCTTCTTCGTCGCGGGCGCGGGACCGATGCCCATGATGCGCGGCTCGACACCCGCCGTCGCCATGCCGATGATGCGCGCTCGCGGCGTGAGTCCATGACGCCTCGCAGCATCCTCGTTCGCGATGATGAGCGCGCATGCGCCATCGTTCACGCCCGATGCGTTGCCCGCGGTCACGCTGCCGTCGGGACGCACGACGCCCTTCAGCTTCGCGAGCGATTCGAGCGAGGTCTCGCGCGGATGCTCGTCGCGATCGATCGCGATCGCTTCGCCCTTCTTTTGCGGCACATTCACCGCGACGATTTCCTGTGCGAGCGTGCCATCGGCCTGTGCGCGTGCCGCACGCTGCTGGCTGCGCAGCGCGAAGCGATCTTGCGCATCGCGCGAAATGTTGAAATCGACCGCGACGTTCTCCGCGGTCTCCGGCATCGAGTCGACTCCATATCGCACACGCATCGCGCGATTGATGAAACGCCAGCCGATGGTCGTATCGAAGATATCAGCCGAACGCGAGAATGCGCTCGATGCTTTACCCATCACGAAAGGCGCACGCGTCATGCTCTCGACGCCACCCGCAAAATACAGCGAACCGTCGCCGGCCTTGATCGCGCGCGCGGCACTGCCGACCGCGTCCATGCCCGAGCCGCACAGACGGTTGATCGTCGAGCCGGGCACGTCGATAGGCAAACCCGCGAGCAAGCTCGACATGCGCGCGACGTTGCGGTTATCTTCGCCAGCCTGATTCGCGCAGCCGTAGATCACATCGTCGATCTGCGTCCAGTCCACCGACGCGTTGCGCTTCATGAGCGCGGTGATGGGCACGGCGCCGAGATCGTCGGCGCGGACGTCCTTGAAAACGCCGCCGTAGCGGCCGAATGGAGTACGAATCGCGTCGCAAATGAAGGCTTCAGTCATGACAAGTCTCGATGTGGAGAATGATCGATCGCAGCGAAGCCGCGCAATAGTTGCATTGCTAACGACTTCGGCGCTTGAATAGATTTGGAATCGCTTCGGCTTCACGCGCATCGTTGCGATGCGCGACTTTCTAATGAATCGGGACGTCGCTTACCGCTCGTCGAAGCTCACAACCACGCGCTCGCTCACCGGATGGCACTGGCAGGTCAGCACGAA
>NZ_JALQEK010000005.1:0-3760 GCF_023630765.1 Caballeronia sp. ATUFL_F2_KS9A
CGGGACGTCGCTTACCGCTCGTCGAAGCTCACAACCACGCGCTCGCTCACCGGATGGCACTGGCAGGTCAGCACGAAACCCTCATCGATCTCGTGTTGTTCGAGCGTGTAGTTCTTGTCCATCTTCACTTCGCCTTCGAGCACTTTCGCGCGGCACGTGCAGCACACCCCGCCCTTGCACGCGTACGGCAACGCGAGCCCTGCCTTCAGACCGACATCGAGCACGCTCACGCCTTCATAAGGCAGACGCAGCTTGCGCTTCTTGCCGTCGATGACCAGTTCCAGATCCGCCGCCGGCGTGCTCTCCGTAATCTCGATCGTCGGCGCACCCGCCTGCGGCAACGGCGTGCCGAAGCGCTCCACATGAATCTGCTTCGGCGGCACGCCCGCTTCTTTCAGTGCGGCTTCAGCGGCGTCCATCATCGGGCCGGGGCCGCAGATGAACGCTTCATCGATCTCTTCAGGCGAGAGCAGCGTCGAAAGAAACGCCTTGCACTTCTCTTGATCCAGCACGCCGTTGAACAACTGGACATCCTGCAAATCATCGGACAGCACGTGATACAGCGAGAACCGGTCCATATACCGGTTCTTCAGATCCTCGAGTTCCTCGGCGAACATGATCGCGTCGACACTGCGATTGCCGTACACCAGCGTGAAGCGGCTCGTCGGCTCCATGTCCAGCGTCGTCTTGATGATCGCCAGCACCGGCGTGATGCCCGAGCCGCCCGAGAACGCCACGTAATGCTTCGCGTGATCCGCGTTCAGATGCGTGAAGAAGCGTCCGTCGGGCGTCATCACCTCGATCTCATGGCCCGGCTTCAAGGTCTCGAACGCGAAGTTCGAGAAGCGCCCGCCGCGCACGCGCTTGATGCCGATGCGCAATTCGCCATCGCGATCGTAGTCGGTCACGCCCACGCAGATCGAATACGAGCGGCGCGTCTCCTCGCCATCGATATGCGTCTTGAGCGTCACGAACTGGCCCTGCGTGAAGCGAAACGCATCGCGCAATGCGGGCGGCACATCGAATGAAACAGTGAGCGCATCGGCGGTTTCGGGGCGCACGTCGCGAATGCGCAGCGGATGAAATTGCGGAGTCGCCATGTTTTCTCGGCTCGCTTGTCAGTGAGGTTCAGTACGGCTTGAAGTAATCGAACGGCTCGCGGCAATCGATGCATCGATACAACGCCTTGCACGCCGTCGAGCCGAATTGCGCCAGCTTCTCCGTGTGCGTCGAGCCGCAGCGCGGGCACGCGATCGTCGCGGGCTTGCGCGCCACGAAGCGGATCGGCTTCTCTGCGCTGCCGCATGCGCCCGTCGGCGGCGCGATGCCGTAGCGGCGCAGCTTCTCGCGCGCGTCATCGGTGATCCAGTCGGTCGTCCACGCAGGCGCCAGCACCGTCTCGATGCGATGCGCGCCGAGTTGCGCATCATCGATCGCTTTCGCGATGTCCTCAGCAATCTGCGACATCGCAGGACAGCCCGAGTACGTCGGCGTGATCACCACTTCGAGCACGCCATCGTCGCCGTGACGCACATCGCGCAAGATGCCCAGCTCGCGAATCGATACCACCGGAATCTCCGGATCGGGCACCGACTCGAGCACGTGCCACGCGCGTTCGATCGTGGTTTGCATGGCCTGCATTACCAGCTCGCACCCGGATGCTGACGCGCCAGGCTCTGCATCTCCGCCAGCAGATAACCCATGTGCTCCGAGTGCTCGCCTTGCTTGCCCGTCGTGACGTGCTGCACTTCTACGGGCGCTCGGAGCGTCGCTTCATCGAGCGCCGATGCAACCTGCTCGCGCCACGCCGCTTCGAACTCGCTCGCCAGCGGCGCGATGCCCGCATCGGCGACGGCCTGTTCGATTGCATCGGTCGCGAAGAACTCGCGCGTGTACGGCATCAGATAATCGAGCGCAGCCTGCGCACGCCGATGCGACTCCGCAGTGCCATCGCCGAAACGCACCAGCCAGTCGCGCGCGTGATGCAGGTGATAGCTCGTCTCCTTGATCGACTTCGCCGCGATCGCCGCGAGTTGCGCATCGTTCGATGATTGCAATGCGCTCCACACTTCCATCATCAACGCCGAGTACAGGAAGTTGCGCACGATCGTCACCGCGTAATCGCGCTCCGTGCGCGTCGTGCCCGCGAGCGGGCCGAAGTGTGGCAACTCCGCGATCGTGTAGTTGGCGAACTCGCGCTCGGTGCGAAAGTATGCGTATTCGTCTTCGGTCTTTTTGTTGCCGTTGAGCGATGCTTCGAGCGAAGCAGCATGCGTGTAGAGCAAACGCGCCTGACCGATCAAATCCAGACTGATGTTCGCCAGCGCAATATCCTCTTCCAGTGCCGGGCCGTGACTGCACCACTCCGCGTTGCGCTGTCCGAGAATCAGCGCGTTGTCGG
Source organism: Caballeronia sp. ATUFL_F2_KS9A (assembly GCF_023630765.1). NCBI lineage: Bacteria > Pseudomonadati > Pseudomonadota > Betaproteobacteria > Burkholderiales > Burkholderiaceae > Caballeronia > Caballeronia sp. ATUFL_F2_KS9A. The sequence continues at coordinate 2,402 of NZ_JALQEK010000005.1, forward strand.
CAAGACGCAGCACGTAGGCGAGATGTTCTTTCTGGCTCATGTCGCGCGCCCTTACATGTGATTGATTTCGTCGGGCAGCACGAAGAACGTCGGATGCCGATAGATCTTGTCGCCCGCGGGCTCGAACAACTCGGCCTTGTCTGCCGGGTCCGATGCCGTGATCGCCGCCGAGGGCACCACCCAGATGCTCACGCCTTCCTGACGACGCGTGTACACGTCGCGCGCCATGCGCAACGCCGCGCCCGCGTCCGGTGCGTGCAGGCTGCCGCAATGCTTGTGATCCAGTCCCTGCTTGCTGCGCACGAACACTTCCCAGATCGGCCATTCCTTGTTCATCTTCATCGTCTCCATGCTCATGCAGCTTGTTGGTGGGCGCGGGCTTTTTGCTTCTCGGCATACGCCAGTGCGGCTTCGCGAACCCACGCGCCGTCATCGTGCGCCTTCACGCGCGTGGCGAGGCGCTCCTTGTTGCACGGACCGTCGCCGTTGACCACGCGCCAGAACTCGTCCCAGTCGATCGCGCCGTAGTCGTGCGCTTGCCGCGCTTCGTTCCACTTCAAGTCGGGATCGGGCAATGTGACGCCGAGGATCTTCGCCTGCTCGACGGTCGCATCGACGAACTTCTGACGCAGGTCATCGTTCGAGATGCGCTTGATGCCCCACGCGAACGACTGGCCGCTGTGGATCGAATCCTTGTCGCTCGGGCCGAACATCATCAGCACCGGCCACCACCAGCGGTTCACCGCCTGCTGCACGAGATCCTTCTGCGCTTGCGTGCCTTTCATCATCGCGAGCAGCGCGTCGAAGCCCTGGCGTTGGTGGAACGACTCCTCCTTGCAGATGCGGATCATCGCGCGGGCATACGGCCCGTAGGTGCAGCGGCACAGCGGAATCTGGTTCATGATCGCGGCGCCATCGACGAGCCAGCCGATCACGCCGACATCGGCCCACGTGGGTGTCGGATAGTTGAAGATGCTCGAATATTTCGCCTTGCCTGCGTGCAGCGCGGCGACCAGTTGATCGCGCGAGACGCCCAGTGTTTCGGCCGCGCTGTAGAGGTACAGACCGTGGCCGCCTTCGTCCTGCACCTTCGCGAGCAGAATCGCCTTGCGTTTGAGGCTCGGCGCGCGGCTGATCCAGTTGCCCTCGGGCTGCATCCCGATGATCTCCGAATGCGCGTGCTGCGAGATCTGACGCACCAGCGTCTTGCGATACGCCTCGGGCATCCAGTCCTGCGGCTCGATCTTGCCGTCGGCCTGCATCACCGCGTCGAAGCGGGTTTGGGCGGCGGAGGCTGCGGCTTCGTGGCTTTCGGCTGCGGACGTCGCGCTGGGGAGGTCGAGGGATTGCGTGTACATG
>NZ_JALQEK010000006.1:0-71817 GCF_023630765.1 Caballeronia sp. ATUFL_F2_KS9A
GGGCGGCGGAGGCTGCGGCTTCGTGGCTTTCGGCTGCGGACGTCGCGCTGGGGAGGTCGAGGGATTGCGTGTACATGCGGGGCTCCGCCGTCTTTTTGAGATGCGATGGAGCGAGTATATCCATTAACCGACCGTCCGGTTGATTAATTTTGCATGCAACTATGTCGATATAGATAGCGTCGCGTTAACCCGGAACCGAGTCTGACCCATGAAGTCATCCGCACGCAAAAAAGCCCAGCCGAAAGCCGGACTGGGAAAACCACCGGTGATTGGGTGGCAGAGGTCGCTTCACGTTCACGCAAATCGTGCGAAAGCGCATTTCGAGTTTTGTATGCAATCGACCAGAACCGCTCGCATTGCGGGGCTCACCGCCGCTTCCTGACGCTCACTGCCCGAAGAACGCGCCTTTCGTATCGACCCGCATGCTCGCACGGCCCGATTGCGCCGCCGCACCTGTCGAAGATCCGTATCCTTCTGCCCGCGCCTGCGCCGCACGCATATCGCCGACGCGCATTTCGGCCGCCTGCAGTTTCGCCGGGTACGACGCGTCTTCCGCGACCGGCGAATAACCTGCCTTCTGAAGTTGAACGAGTTCACCACTAAGTTCTGCACGGCCCACTGCCGCGCTGAACTGGGCGAACGATGCGAGCGGTGCGGACATCACCAGGACTGCGACGACTGCGTTGACCCACGATTTCATGATCCGGCTCTCCCCGTTTTCGATAAATCGGCCGACTCGCGGTTCGAGCCATGCCGAATGGACGACGCAGAGTGTGAGTGCACAGCTGCAAGCAATCATTCGTCGTGAAGAAGAAGCATCTTTACGGAACTGGTAAGGATCGATCGGCGCGTGGTGGCGCCAACGATGCAGTGGAGCGAAAAGACCGTCGACCAAGCCAGCCGTCACCGTCATCGCGCGGTCAGTTTCGCGCAATGCAATGAAGACTCGCGCAATTATTCCGATATCGACAAAGATCATTCAACGGAAACGAGAATGATCTTCGGCAAGCGCGTCTTTACACTCCGTTCACAAGCTGCTTAAGACGAAACGGGCAGCACGATCAGAAATCCGAATCGGAGGTAGTCATCATGAAGACGTTCATTTCCGCAGTCGCCGTCGCCGCTGCCCTCGCCGTTCCCGCTCTGTCGTTCGCGCAGCAATCGGATGCGCCGCTGAGCCGCGCTCAGGTACGCGCCGAACTGGTCCAACTCGAAAAGGCAGGCTACAACCCGAACATCAGCGACCCGTCTTATCCGTCGAACATCCAGGCAGCGCAAGCCCGCGTGAGCTCGGAGCAGCTTGCGCAAGTGACACCCCAATCGAGCGCCTACGGTTCGGTCGCCAATGGTTCGTCGCAATCAGGCCGCATCACCGGCGTTCAGCCGCGGGCGCTCGGTACATACTTCGGCCAGTAAGTTCAGATAGCGTCGACAGACGCATCGCATAAGCAGCAATGCATAGGGCGACATCGTATCGATGTCGCCCTATGCATTTTGCGTGCGGAATACATCATGCATGATGGCATTTCGCACTTTGCATGATCGCTACCGACGTTGCCGGTTCAGACGCTCGATGTCAGTTCGCCGGAATAGTCACGACCGGCGACTTCGCCGTGTCCGTGACTTCCGCAAGCGCCATCAGATTCTGCACGACCGTGAACGCGTATTTCGAATCGAAGTCGCTGCGATCGATCCAGTAGTTGGCCTTGTCGTAGAGCACGCTCACGTACGCATCCTGCGGCGCCTCCTCGCCAACTTTCACGATGATCGTCGGCCGCGTTTCTCCGCCGATCAACCCGATGCCCGGCTTGGTCGCGCCGCTGCCCACCTGCTCGTCAGGAACGGCGATCTGCGCGCCGAGATCGGTGAGGATGCCGAGCACCGAGCGCGTGACCATCGGGATGCGGTTGTGGTCCGACGACTGCCCATAGACGATTTCGTAAGTCTTCATCTTTGGCGAGAGGTGCAGCAGTTTTCTGACGAGCGTGAGATCGTCGACGACAGCCTTGTTCGAACCGCTGCGCGTCGCGCCGAGCGTGATGAATACGCCGCCCTTGTCGGCGCTGTTGCCCTTCGCGGCCTTGTCGGGCTTGCCGCTCTTGTCGTCATCCGCGTTGCGCGTCTCGATGTTCAATTCGCCCGCTAGCTGCAGCCTGCGAAGCGCCTGCAGAAGCAGGAAGAACTCGGGCGATCCAGATGCGTTCGGCCCGCCCAACGCCGTGCCGTTCTGCAAGCCACTGATCGACTGCGCGGTGATGCGCAACAGCAGATCGATCGGAATGCCGCTTTCGGCGAGCGGCAAGACGAGTGTCGGCGAAAGCGGCCGGATATACGCGCTGGCGTAGGCGTCGCCCGTGGTCGGCGTGAACGTGAAAGTCGGATGATTCGAGTAGGAGACGCTGCCCGTTGCCTGCGCGTAGTTCGGCTGCGCGCCGGAGCCGGCGTTGAGCACGACGCCGCCCGTCGTATCGAACGTGTACGCGGCGATGATGCTGCTCACCGTGAGAAACGACGGCGCATCGGCGAAGCGCAAGCCGACAATCGCGGCAAGAATTTCACGCTTCTTCGCATCGCCGAGCGCCCGGGCGTAATCGACCTGATCGGCCTTCAGGCGACCCGGGCCGATGCCAGCGCATCCCGCTGCGAGAAAGGCGACGGAGAGAATTGCGATCGATACGGCTTTCCTTGTCATGGCTTTATATGAGGGTGATGAGGAGGATCGTCGGCACGCAGCCGCGGAACGCCCGGGCGGCGTCCGCAAATTTCATACCTTTGGACACGAACGATCCCATCCGGCGCGTTGCGCGCCGTCTCATCAACGACGTGGCGACCCGACCCTTCGTCAGGCCCCGAGCAACGTCAGATCACGAAGCGCCGTGGTGCGGCGTGTTCGACTGCGCGTGCTCAGCCGGTGCGGATGGCTGAGCGATGTGCCGGCTCGCTTCCTCGTGTTGCGCGACGAGCGCATCGAGCCGGTCCTGCGCGAAGCGCGGACCGTCGTCGCGTGCGAAAGCTGGTGCGGCGAGCGTCGCCGCCGCAAGGACGATGACCGTGGCGAAAGGCGTTCTTTTCATGATTCACCCCGCGATTGAGCGCGGCAAGCCCCGGGCGTCGCCGCTCGACTAGCATCGCACATCGAGGGAAATGCTGCGCGGCGCGGCGCTTTTGTCGTACAAACGCTGGACGGCATGGTCTCGGAATTATTTAGCAACCCGTATCAATAAGTCGCTTTCATTCGCGCGCATGTGATCATTAGAAAAGATGCGGCGGCGTGCGGTCGGTCATGTCGCGCGGCAAGGTCTCGTCGAGCTCGAACTCCACACTCGGATAATCCTGCAGACGGCCGCTCACCTCCGCTTCGCGTTCGCTCGTGAACAGCCCGTCGAGATAATCGAACGTCAGCTTGCCGACGAGCGCCTTCAACGCAAGTTCGGCGCTACGCTTCGGCTCCGTGGCGATATCGCCCGAATCCATGCAGGCGCAGAACTGGCCGTTCTTCGAATCCATTCCGCCGATGTCGATCACCTTGCCGTCGACGTTCTGCGCGAGCACGCGCTGCTCCACCGCAAAGAGTCTGAACGGGCGTTCGAGACTTGCGGGCGGCTCCGAAGGGATTTCCCTGCTTTCACGATCGGCCATGGTGCGTTCTCCGGTTTGCACATTGATCGAGACGGTGCAGCAAAGGCCGCGCCCGCAATCTGTGCATTGCAGCATCGACGCGCCTTTCTGCGCACGTCGCGCCGTCCTACGATGAACCATCGGCCACGCAATCGAAGGAGCTGTCACCGTGAATGGAACCATGAGCGGCAAAATCGCGGTCATCACCGGCGCGAGCCGCGGACTCGGACGCAACGCCGCATTGAAGCTCGCGCAGGCAGGCGCCGGCGTGATCGGCACCTACAACCGCAACGCGGACGCGGCGCGCTCGCTCGTCGATGAGGTCGCGAAATCCGGCGGCAAGGCGGCCATGCTGCCGCTCGACGTCGCGCATTGCGACACCTTTGCCGCTTTCGGCGACGCGCTGTGCAAGACGCTCGAAGATACGTTCGAGCGCGAGAACTTCGACTTTCTCGTGAACAACGCGGGCATCGGCATTCATGCGCTCTTCGCGGAGACGACGCCCGCGCAGTTCGACGAACTCGTCAATATCCAGCTGAAGGGACCGTTCTTTCTGACGCAGACGCTCCTGCCCTATCTGCATGAGGAAGGCGCGATTCTCAATGTGTCGAGCGGACTCACGCGTTTCGCGTTGCCGGGATTCGCGGCCTATGCCGTGATGAAAGGCGGGATCGAGGTGCTCACGCGCTATCTCGCGAAGGAACTCGGGCCGCACGGCATCACGGTGAACACCATCGCGCCGGGCGCGATCGAGACGGATTTCGGGGGCGGCGTCGTGCGCGACGATCACGACACCAACCGGTTCGTCGCGGACAACACGGCGCTCGGGCGCGCGGGTGTGCCGGACGATATCGGCGGCGCGATCGTGGCGATGCTCTCGGACGGCAATCGCTGGATGACGGCGCAGCGCGTCGAGGTATCGGGCGGGATGTTCATCTGACACGAGGAAATGCGCCGCGCGCGGACAAAAAAAACCGGACGCCGAGGCGTCCGGTTTTTTGCATGCCACATGCGTAATGCCTAATGCATCACGCCGCGAAGCATCGCTTAGAAGCGGTGGATGATACCCACGCCCGCTGCGAACATGCTGCGCGATGCCGACGGCGCGCTTTGGAAGCCATCGCCGATTGTCGCGTTGGCGGCCGTCTGACGGTTGGTCGACGTGTTCGACGGAACAGCCAGTGTGTTGCCGTTCGCGCGCTGGAATGCTTCCAGTGCGTACAGGCCCGTGCGCTTCGACAGCGAGTAGTACTGCGAGAGGTTGAACTGGTGGTACGACGCTGCGTCGTTGATGCCGTTCGCCTTGCTGGCCCACGTGTAGCTGTAGCCCGCTGCGAAATCCCATGCCGACGTCGCCTTCCAGTGCAGCACCGTGCCGGCCGTGTTGAACACGGCTTCGTCGGTGAAGCGCGAGTTCACGCCCGGAATGTACTGAACGTTCGTGTACGTGACGGAGATGTCCCACGCGCTGTTGAACTGGTAGCCGCCTGCAACCGCGAAGCGCTGCTGCGCTTGTGCGCGCTGGTAGCCAGCCGTCACCGCCGACACGCCCGGCTGACCCGAACCATCGGTCGCTGCCGTGCTGTTGATCGTCGTCGAGCTGCTGCTGTAGATGCCGCCGCCTTCCGCCGCGTTGTTGATGCGCGAGAACGCCACCGTGCCGCCGATCGGGCCTTGCTGATACTGCAGCGCAGCCGTCCAGGTCGAGCCTTGGTACACGCTGTCAGGCACGCCAGCGAAGGAGTACGAGCCGCTCACCGTCAGGCCGTAGAACTTCGGCGACGTGTAGACGATCGAGTTGTTCGCGCGGTAGATCGTGTCCAAGCCGTCCAGATCGCCCGGGTGCGCGCCGAAGTAGCCGGTCAGCCAGTTCGTCGGGCTGTACGGCGAGAGCAGCGTGTAGTACGAGGTGTACTGGCGACCCGCAGTCAACGTACCGTATGCCGGGTTCGTCAGACCGACCCATGCCTGGCGGCCGAACAGCGCGTTGGTGAACTGCGCTTGTCCGCTGTTGATGTCGAAGCCCGATTCCAACTGGAAGATGGCCTTGTTGCCGCCGCCCAGATCTTCGGCGCCCTTCAAACCGAAGCGGCTACCGGCCCAAATGCCCGATCCGGTCTTGATGTTCGAGCGGCCCGGATTCGTCTTGGCCAGGTTGGTCTGGCTGCTTTGATAGACGATCGAATCGTCGACGATACCGTACAGCGTGACGCTGCTTTGCGCGAACGCCGGTGCCGCGGCGGCGAACGCCGTGGCTGCGACGATTGCTGCCTTGGTCATCGTGAAACCCTTCATTTTTTCTCCTCAAGCGGTGGGCAATTTACTTGCATGCGAGTCTTGGAACCGGTGCCGCCGTGGCGACTTCTTATGTTTCAACTCGTAACTTTTATCGCTGGCAAGTGTATGGCTTACAGTCCGAATGCGAAAGAAAGACGCGGTTTTGTGTCGTTTTTTTTCACTGTCTGGTTAACCAGTATTTTCTGGTTCGCAGATATTGGGCAAACGGTCACGAAACTGACAGAAAGCTGACAGCAATGTGGCGCGATGACGGTCCGAGCGGGGCGGAATCGACGGCGCGGCGGCTAGAGATAACGAGGGATTCGACCGCAGTCAGAAAGGACGCGGCTTGACGGGACAAGGCTTGTCCGCTTTCTGAGATACCAGCCAATTGCCATTCTTTGGGGACGGGAAACGCGATAGCCCGAACAGGCTCGCGGAAAATTCGCGTGCGTCGTGCAGGCGACGGTCGACGGCGCTGCATCGGAATAGATCTGACAGTTACCCGACGATGCGCAGACGCGAAATTGACATCGGGCGAACGCGCTGCAAGCTTGCGTCGCCCGACCGGGTCGGCTAGTGCTCGATCTTCGAGCGCAGTTCGCGCGCCGTTTCAAGCAGGCCTTCGTAGCCCGAACGCGCATGCGAGGGCAGATCGGGATCGCCGACGAGCGTGCCGAGCGTCTCGATGATGCTGTACAGAATGCCCTTCGCCGCGCCCGCCGCCATCTTGCCCGCGGCGTAGGACTCGTCGACGTGCGAGATGGCCGCATCGAAATGCTCGACGTCCGGATGCGCCTCGCCGATACCCGATGCGTCGTCGCGCGGCTTGGTCGGGTCGCTGTTCATGATGATGGTCCTCCGTGTGTGGTTTCCGCTCTCTGCTCTCTGTATAGCGCCGCGGCGCGAAGCGTGCAATCGGGTGCGAGCGAGGCACAGCGCCGCACGCCTCAGGATGCGGGCAGTTCCTGCACCGGCTGGATGACGTGCACGCGCCGGGCGTCCCGCGGGCCCCTGCCTGCGCCGTGAGGCACGCCGCGCTCCATCAAAAGCGCGCGCAGCTCGACGATGACCGGGAACACCTCGTGATTGTGGTCCGCGCCCTGCCGGTCGTGCGCCTCCTGCTCGCGCTCGACGATCCAGCGATCCTCCTTGAAGATGCGCTCGGTGAACCACACGAGCAAGGGCCACGCGGCATCGAGCAGGCCGGGGATTTTCGGGCGGCGAATCGACAACAGGCCGAACGTGCGGTTCGTGCGCTGCTCGGCGTCGAGCGGCACGTAGGCGATCCACAGGTCCATCACCATCGTGTCGTCCTTGGTGCGGATCTTGAGCGTCTGATACGGGTACTCGGTGCGGATCGTCATCACGTCCTTCTGGCCGTCGTCGGGCTTCGAGCCGCGCTTTTGCCCGAAGACGAGCGCTTCGCCGATCGGCTGCTTGCCCGCTTCGCGCGCGAACGTGTAATCGACTTCGATCCAGTCCTCGCCGCGCCGTCTGCCGAGCGAGCGCGCGCGCATGCTGCCCATCTGCCGCCGATGCAGGAACTGATGGTTCATGTCCATCAGATTTTCGTGCATGAACGAGTAGTGGCACTTCACCGCGCGGCCGAAGCGGCGCGTCTTGTATGCGCGATCGGTGGCGGAGCCGAGATGGGGAAACTTGGTGGCATCGGCGAGCGCCGGGTCGCCCGTGAACACGAAAACCAGCCCGCCCGCCTCGCGGCACGGATACGCGCGCACGCCGTTGGGCAGGCGTTCGCGTCCGAGATAAGGGATGTCGGTGCAGCGGCCGGTGCAGTCGTAGGTCCAGCCGTGATAGCAGCAACGGATCGATTCCCCGTCGACGACACCCGCCGACAACGGCACCTGCCGATGCGCGCAGCGGTCTTCCAGCGCGAAGACCTTGCCCGAGGCGGTGCGTACGAGCACGATCGGATCGCCCGCGAAACGCACGCCGTGCGCACGCCCCGCTTTCACCTCGCGCGACCACGCGAGCGGATACCAGTGATCGGGATGAATGTCGACGCGGCGCAGATCCCGCGGCGGCTTGGCGGGTGTATCGGTTGATCCGGCTTCCTGCTCGCCTTGCGGCAACGCTGCGTGCATGTACGACGCCTCCGGTGAAGGGAGATCGGTTTGAACGCCGCGAGCCGCGCGGCGCAATGAACGACCATTCGCAGTCTACACGGCGTCGCTCATTTCGGCGCGCGCCGGATTCTCGCGCTCACGCTTGCTGCCCGAGCTGCGCGTGCAGATGATCGATCAACGCGCGCACCTTCGGCGGCAGAAAGCGATTCGGCGGATAAAGCAGCCACACCGGTCCCTGATACGCCCGCGCCTGCATGTCCCAGTCCGCGAGCACGGCCTGCACGCTGCCCGACGCGAGCGCATCGCGGGCGGCGAATTCCGGCAGCGCCGCGATGCCGAGCCCGTCTTCGGCCGCGTCCAGCCGCGCGCCCGCGTGATTCGCGATATAGCGCCCGCGCACCGCGACTGTCACCGTTTCGCCGTTGTTGCTGAAGCGCCAGCGGTTGTCGTCGGCGGTTTCGCCCAGATGGATGCAATCGTGCAGCGCCAGCTCGCGCGGATGCGCCGGCGCGCCACGCTCTCGCAGATAGCCCGCCGACGCGCACAGCAGCCAGCGCACGCGTCCGAGCGGGCGCGCGGCGAGCCCTTGCGGCGGATGGCTCGTCGCGCGGATGACGAGATCGACGTCGCTGTCGAGCGGATCGATATCGTGATCGCTGAAGACGAGCTGAAGATCGACATCCGGATACGCCGCGAGAAACGCCGGCACGAGCGGATGAATCACGGACTTCGCGTAAGCCGTCGGCGCCGACAGCGCGACGCGGCCCTGCGGCTTGCCCGACACCTGCCCCGCCGCATCGACCGCGCCGGACGCCGCCGCGGCCATGTCGCGGCAATGCCGATACACCTGAAGCCCCGACTCGGTAACGCGGATCTTGCGCGTCGAGCGCTCGAGCAGCCGCGTGGCGAGCGCCTCTTCAAGACGCTTGATCTGGCGGCTGACCGTCGACGGCGTGCTGCCCAGTTGCCGCGCCGCGACCGAGAAGTTGCCCGCATCGACGACGCGCGCGAATACGGCCATGTCCGGCATCAGGTCGAAAAGATCGGCGGGATTCATTTGTGCATTCGTGACAAGAAAGCTGTGCGACTGAAGCCGATTATCGCGCTGAACGCATCATTCGACAATGACGGCTACTTTCTCACGGAGCCGCTCCATGACCGTCCGACGCCTGCCTCCTCTTTCCGATCTCCTGCTCTTCGCCGTCGCGATGGTGTGGGGCAGCAGCTACGGCATCGTCAAGAGCGCGCTCGCGTTCTATCCGGTGCTGGGGCTGCTCGCGCTGCGCTTCGGCATCACGTTCTGTCTGCTCGCCGTCAACCTGCGGCATCTGCGGCACGCGAGCGCGGCGACCCTTCGCGGCGTGCTCGTTCTCGGCTTGCTGCTGCTTTCGATTTTTCTAGCTGAGACGTTCGGCGTGCTCCATACGCGCGCCGCGAACGCCGCGTTTCTGATCAGCTTGTGCGTCGTGCTGACGCCGCTCGTCGAATGGGCGCTGCTCAGGCGACGCCCCGGCGCGGCCGAGTGGCTGGCGGTCGGCGTGTCGTTCGCGGGCGCGTGGCTGCTCGCGAGCGACGGCGCGCTGTCCTTCGACTTCAATGCCGGCGATGGACTGATCCTCGCCGCCGCCGTGCTGCGCGCGCTGTCCGTTTGCGTGACGAAGCGCGTGTTGCGCGCGGCTCCCCTGCCCGCGCTTACGGTGACGGCGGTGCAGGCGGGCGTGGTCGCATCGGGCAGCGCGGTCATCGCGTTGGTTTTCGCGCCATCGCAATGGCAGTCGCTGCCCGCTCTCGCCGGTCACGGCATGTTCTGGGGATCGGTGCTGTATCTCGTGTGCGCCTGCACCCTTTTCGCCTTCTTCGCGCAGAACTACGCGATCGGCCGCAGCAGCCCGACGCGCGTCTCGCTCCTGATGGGCAGCGAGCCCGCGTTCGGCGCGCTCTTCGCGAGCGCGTGGCTAGGCGAACGTGTGTCGATGGCGGGCTGGATCGGCGGCGGGATGATCGTCGCGGCCTCGCTGATGGCGACGGTGTCCTGGCGCGGCATGTTCGCAGCGCGTCCGGGCGAAGCGTGAACGCGGACGTCGTTACGCGGGTTTTTTGAATACCACGCTGAAGTTATTGGCCGGCATCGCGACCGTCTCGACGAACGCGAGGCCGGCCTTCTCGCCAAGCGCCTCGACTGCTTCCATGTCACGCACGCCCCAGCGCGGATCGCGTGCGCGTAGTTGCTGATCGAAGGCTTCGTTGCTCGGGGCGGTATGCGCTCCATTGCGCCGATACGGCCCGTACAGGTACAGTACGCCCCCCGCATCGAGACGCGCGCCCGCGCCGCGAAAGAGCGCCTCGGCCGCTTCCCACGGCGCGATGTGGATCATGTTGATGCACACGATGGCCGCCACGTTCGCGATGCCCCAGTCGTCGTTGCACACATCGAGCGCGAGCGGCGCATTCAGGTTGGCGAGCCCCGAGTGAGCGCGCCATGCGGCGATGGATTCGCGTGCTTCGACATCGGCATCGCTAGGCTGCCAGACGAGGCCCGGCAGTGCAGCCGCGCAGTGCACGGCGTGCTGACCGGTGCCGCTTGCGATCTCCAGCACGACGCCGCTCTGCGGCAGGACGCGCTTGAGGACCGATAGAATCGCATCGCGATTACGTTCGGCGGCGGGCGCGCGGCGGCGCACGGCAATGTCGGGAGGCGGCGTATCGCCGGAGGCGGATGGTGTCGGATTCATTGCGAGAGCGCGTGCGGGCGCTTAACGGTCGATTCGCGACGAGCCTAATGGGACGCACGAAGACGCGTCAAGCGACATAACGGCGAGCCGCCAATGCTGACCGGCATGGCGCGATTCGTGCTGTCCCGAAGCGCGCGGAAAGCGCGGATTGCAAGCAAACCTGTGTATGCTCCCGGTTGATCCCGCGTCCGCTTTCGCATTTTGCATGCATGCGCCGTGCATTCTGAATGCCAGATTGAATGCATTCCGAACGCGTGCAAACCGCCGGCGCAGCATGACATCGAGCGCGCCGATGCATCCCGACAAACTCTGGCCCGCGCACGCGGCGCGATCGAATTGGAGTGAACCATGCAGCACGATCCGAAAGAGCCCGCGACGAAGCAATCCAGCGATGGCCCCGATGACGACATGATCGCGTTCGCGAGCGAGGTCTTCGATGTCGCTCGCCGCGGCGACGCCGCGATGCTCGACGCGCTCCTGACCAAGGGCCTGCCGCCGAATCTGCGCAACGACAAGGGCGACAGCCTCGTGATGCTCGCGAGCTATCACGGTCACGCCGACGCCGTGCGCGTCCTGCTTCAGCACAACGCCGATGCCAACCTGCGCAACGACAATGGCCAGACGCCGATTGCGGGCGCCGCGTTCAAGGGCTTTCGCGAGGTAATCGAAACGCTGCTCGAACATGGCGCGGATGTGGAAGGCGCATCGCCCGACGGGCGCACCGCGCTCATGATCGCGGCGATGTTCAATCGCGTGGAGATCGTCGACTTGTTGATCGCGCGCGGCGCGAACCCGGATGCGCGCGATGCCGGCGGCTTCAGCGCACGCGATGCCGCCGAGAAGATGGGCGCGCCCGACACCGCGGCACGGCTCGCGAAGGCATCGAACGGCCATGCGCGGCCATCCGAAGCGTGAAGCGTCGATTGGCACAATGCACTTTGCATGCATGATTCAATCCGCGAACGAACGACGCCTCGCGCGCGTCGAATCGATCTGACAAGCACCGATCCAACAACGAACCAGACAAGCAGGTGACTCGGAACCATGGAGCTTTTGCGATGACAGGCGGTATCTCGCATCGGGGTGATGCGTCGCCGACAGACCTTCACGCGCTTGGGCGCGCATGCCGGGCGGGCCGCGTCTTCAATGCAGCCGCACGTCTGTCGCTGTGCGTGGCCGCGTTCATCGTCGCCATCGCGAGAACGTTGCGCGCGCTGCGCGTCACCGCGAGCCTTCCGGTCATCGCCGCCTTCGCGCTCTCCGCATGCGGGCTGATGCAGCAACAGGTGCCCGCGCCGATCGTCGAACACTCTTATATTCCGGCGCCGGAAGAAGCCGGCTCTGCCGAGCCCGAAGAACCTTTGCCCGCCGTGCAGGCGCCGGAGCCCGCGTCTGCCGTGAAACCCGCGCCGGCGCCGAAACCGAAGCGCCGCATCGTCAAGCCGAAGCCGCCGGAGCCGGCCGTCACGCCACCGCCTGAACCGCCCGAGCCGCCGCCTCCGCCGCAGATCATCTCGACGCGCATCATGCAGCACGATCAGCTGCACGGCCTGCTCGACGCCGAAGTGCAGCGTCCGGACGGCAAGGTCGTCGGCCGTGCGGTGGACATGTACGTCGATGCATCCGCGAAGCCGAAGCTTCTGATGGTCAATCTCGCGGGCTTCCTCGGCGTCGGCGACCGCAAGGTCAACTTCCCGTGGACCGCCTTCCGCTTCACGCCGAATTCGAAGACCGCGCCGATTACCTTCGTGCCGCCACCACCGCCCGCGAAGGGCAAGCCGGCCGAACCGGTGCCGAAGCCGCAGCCCGTTGCGGAGGCGCCCGCGAACTTCATGCAGCTCGTCGATTCGACGGTGACGCAAAGAAGCGGCGCGCGCATCGGACGCGTGGTCGACGTGCTCGTCGACGCTCAGGCGCAGCCTCAGGCGCTGGTGCTCGATCTATCGAGTTCGCTCGCGGGCGACAAGCGGCATGTCGCGGCCAACTGGGGCGACCTGCATGTGTTTTCGCGCAACAAGCAGTGGCTGCTGCAGATGGATTTCAACGACGCGCAACTGAAGGCCGCGCCCACCTACTCGCCCGAGCAGCCGATCAAGATCGTGTCGCCTGTGGTGCCCGCGCCGGCGACGGCTGCGAGCGCGGCATCGGCATCGACTGGCGCGGCGAGCGCGACGGCTTCAGGCGCGGCGCCGGCGCAAGCGCCCGCTTCCGGCGCGCGCCTGACGAGATAGCGGATAACGACATCGATAACAGAATCACAACATGGTAATTGCACGCAGTCTGCGCGCGCTCGACTGGCTGAACTTCTTCGTCGCCAACGTGCAGACCGGCTTCGGCCCTTTCATTGCTTCGTATCTTGCGGCCAACAAGTGGACGCAGGGCGAGATCGGCCTGATGCTTTCCGTCGGCACGATCAGCGCGATGGCGAGCCAGTTGCCGGCAGGCGCGCTCGTCGATGCGATGCGCAACAAGAAGTTCGCTGCTCTCTCGGCGATCATCGCGATCATCGTGAGTGCGCTGTTGCTCGCTGCGAGCCCGACGTTCGTGCCGGTTTTTGCGGCCGAAGTGCTGCACGGTTTCGCGAGCTGCATGCTCGTCCCGGCGATGGCGGCGATCTCGCTCGCCCTCGTCTCACGCGCCGATCTCGGCGACCGGCTCGGCCGCAATGCGCGCTGGGCGTCGATCGGCAGTGCGCTGACAGCGGCGTTGATGGGCGCGTTCGGCGAGTATCTGTCGCTGCGCTCGGTGTTCTTCCTGACGGCCGCGCTCGCGTTGCCGGCGATCGTCGCGCTGCGCATGATTCACTACGATGCGCCGCCCGTCGTGCCGCGCGCACCGCCGGGCAAACCCAAGCTCACGCCTGAAGGCGAGGAACGCGAATCGTTGCGCGAGTTGCTGAAGGACAGGCGTCTTTTGATTTTCGCGGCGTGCGTGGTGCTCTTTCACCTGTCGAACGCGGCGATGCTGAATCTCGCCGCGGGCGAAGTCACGGCGCACATGGGCGACAACGTTCAACTCGTGATTGCGGCGTGCATCATCGTGCCGCAGTTCATCGTCGCGGCGTTGTCGCCGTGGGTCGGACGGCAGGCGCAGAAGTGGGGACGCCGGCCGGTGCTGATTCTCGGGTTCTGCGCGTTGCCTATACGCGCGATTCTGTTCGCGGGCGTGAGCAGCCCGTATCTGCTCGTGCCGGTGCAGATGCTCGATGGCATCAGCGCAGCCGTGTTCGGTGTGATGCTTCCGCTGATTGCGGCGGATGTCGCCGGCGGGCGCGGGCATTACAACCTGACGATCGGGTTTTTTGGGCTGGCTGCGGGCGTCGGGGCGACGCTTTCGACGGCGGCGGCCGGTTTTGCCGCGGATCGCTTCGGCACTGCGATGAGCTTTTTTGGGCTCGCCGGGGCCGGGGCGCTTGCGGTATTGATGGTGTGGCTTGCTATGCCGGAGACGCGTATCGCGAATGCGGTGAAGGAGGATGAGGCTGAGCCGTCGGTGAAGGTTTGAGGGCTTCGTTTCTATTGTCTCTTGCTCATGCTTCGGTGAAATCCTGCGTTCGTGTCGGTTTATTAGCGTTGCCCCGCACAGGGGCAACGCCACTAGACCACTAAGAACACGGGATCCGGCGAAAACAAAGAAAAACTCACTCAAAAGGCGTCAACCCCTCAAGCAAAGTAGGAATCAACTCACTCACCGTCGGATGAATATGCATCGCCCGCTGCAACGTCGTATAGGGCGCATCCGCATTCATGATGTCGATGAAGGCATGAATGGCCTCATCCCCTTCGATGCCATAAATCGCCGCCCCTAAGAACCGCTTCGTCCGCGCATCCACGAGCGCCTTCATGAAGCCATCGGTCTCACCGCGCTCCCGAGCGCGCCCCACCCGCGACATCGGCATCGTCGCGATAAGCGCCTCGCGTCCGTCCCTGCGCACGTCTTCCTCGCTCATCCCCACACGCGCGAACGGCGGATCGACGAAAACCGCATAAGCCATGATGCGCGTATCGACGCTGCGCGATTCGCCGTCGAGCAGATTCGAAGCGATGATCTCGTAATCGTTCCACGACGTATGCGTGAACGCGCCGCGCCCGTTCACATCGCCGAGCGCATACACGCCATCGACTTTGGTGCGCAACTGGCCGTCGACATCGATCATGCCGTGCCGGCTCACCGCAATGCCCGCATGCTCCAGACCGAGATCGTCGGTGTTCGGCGTGCGGCCCGTCGCGAACAGCAGATGCGATGCATCGATGACCTCATCATCGCCACTGACGATACGCACGCCACCTGCCATCGGCTCCACGCGCGACATCTCCGCGCCGAAGCGAAAGTCGATGCCCTCACGCACGAACACGTCCTGCATCGCGCGGGCGACATCCTCGTCCTCGCGTGTGAGGATCCGCTCGCCGCGCACGAGCAAGGTCACGCGGCTGCCGAAGCGCCGGAACATCTGCCCGAATTCGAGCGCGATATAACTCGCCCCGACAATCACCAGATGCTCCGGCACTTCGGTCAGTTCGAGAATCGTCGAGTTGGTCAGATACGGGACGCGTTCGAGCCCATCGACCTTCGGCACCACCGCGCGCGTTCCCGTGTTGATGATGATGAGATCGGCGTCGATCTCCTGCGTGGAACCGTCGGCCGCCTCGATGGACAGCGCTCGCGGCCCTGTAAAGCGCCCGTGTCCCTTGAAGACCGTGAGATTGTGCGTGCCGCGCAGCCATTTCTCGATGCCCGTGCGGGAGCCGCCGATCACCTCGTCCTTGCGCGCCTTCACACGCGCCATGTCGATGCGGATGTCGCCGCCGATCATCACGCCGTACTGCGCCGCCGTGCGCGCGACATGCGCGGCCCGCGCGCTCGCGACATAAGTCTTGGTCGGCGTGCAACCGACGTTCACGCAGGTGCCGCCAAAAAGATGCCGCTCGATGATGGCCGTGCGCTTGCCGCTTTCCGCGAGCCGCACGGCAAGCGGCGAACCGCCCTGCCCCGTACCGATCACGACTGCGTCGAAGTGCTGTGACATGCTCGTTCTCCCCTGGTTTTTTGCATTCGTAACGCAAAAGACCGTGCGAATGAAGCGGATGAAGAATGCCCATGCGGGAACCGAATGCATCTTACGCGCAAGTCGGCGAACAGGCAGGCGCGCTGCCCGAAGCGCGTGATTCGGACACGGGCACGGCGCGTGCTGCGTCCGAACAGAACGTCCCGCGCATCGCGGCGCGGTCCGCTCAACCATCAGCATATGAAGTCCGAAGGCATTCATGATCGAGACGATGTGGTTTCTCGTCGTCGGCGGCGTGCTCATTTTCATGGGCCTCGCCAGTTCGACGTTCAAGCACCTGCCGGTCAGCACCGCGATGTGCTACCTGGCGATCGGCTTCGCGATGGGTCCCGCGCTCGCCAATCTGCTGACACTCGACCTCGCGACCGATGCAACGGTCCTCCGGCGCATCACCGAAGTGGCGATGCTCGTGTCGCTATTCGCGATCGGCCTGCGGCTGCGCGTGCCGCCCACCGATCGCATCTGGCTTCTCCCGGTACGCCTGGGCTTCGTCGCCATGATCCTCACCGTCGCCGCGCTCACGCTGTTCGGCGTCTATGTGCTCGGTCTCACCTGGGGACCGTCGCTGCTGCTCGCAGCGATGCTCGCGCCGACCGATCCCGTGCTCGCGCATGACGTTCAGGTCGAGACGCCCGGCGACGTCGACCTGCTGCGCTTTTCGCTGACGGGCGAAGGCGGACTCAACGATGGCATCGCGCTGCCCTTCGCGCTGCTCGGCATCGCGGTGTGCCGCTTCGAGGCGTCGCCAAGCGAAGCGTTGCACTGGAACTTCGCATTGCAGGCGATATGGGGCATCGCGGGCGCGCTCGTGAGCGGCTGGCTGCTCGGCGCGCTGTCGGTGCGGCTTGTCGCGTATCTGCGCACGCGCCACGGGCAGGCGCTCGGACCGGAAGGTTTCTTTGCGCTCGGCCTCATCGCGCTGTCGTACGGCGTCGCCGAATTGCTGCACACGTACGCGTTTCTCGCGGTCTTCGCAGCCGGTCTCTCCATGCGCCGCGTCGAGCAAAAAGAAAGCGGCGACAAGTCCCCGCGCCAGGCGGTCGGCAAGATCGATGCGGACGACGTCGGCGCCGCCGCAGCCGATCCCGAACGCGCGCACGCCTTCATGGCCGAGCGCGTGCACGGCTTCACGATCGAACTGGAGCGCATCGCCGAAGTGGCGATCATGCTGATGGTCGGCGCCGTGCTCGCGACGATGTGGCGCGAACTGCTCTCGTGGCGGACCTGCGCGCTCATCGTCGCGCTCTTTCTTGTGCTGCGGCCGGCGGCGGTCGAGGCGTCGCTCATCGGCTCGCAGGCGACGGGCGCGCAAAGACGTCTCATGAGCTGGTTCGGCATACGCGGCGTCGGCTCGTTCTATTATTTGCTCTTTGCACTCGAGCAAGCGCCGCATGACGTGGCCGCGCCGCTCGTGCCGCTCGTCATCGCGACGATCGCTGCGTCTGTCATCGTGCACGGCATCACCGCGACGCCGCTCATGAAGCGATATCAGCGCGCGCGAACCGATATTTAGCGATGCAACTATCATCCAGGACCGACCCGGCGTGAAGCATCTGATTTTCTTCTGCGGTCATGCCGGCACCGGCAAGACGACGCTCGCGAAGCAACTCTTCGCGCCGCTCATGCATGCGACTGGCGAGCCCTTCTGCCTGCTCGACAAGGACACGCTCTACGGTGCATACAGCGCCGCGGCGATCGGCGCGCTCACCGGCGATCCGCACGATCGCGACAGCCCGCTTTTCATAGAACATTTTCGCGATGCGGAGTATCGCTGTCTCATCGATACCGCCGCCGAAAATCTCGCGCTCGGCGTGAGCGTCGTGATCGTCGCGCCGCTGACGCGCGAGGTGCGCAATGGACGCCTTTTCGATCGCGCGTGGCTCGGCATCGATGACGATGTCGCCATAAGCGTCGTCTGGGTGCATGTCGATGAAGATGTGGCGCGCGAACGGATCGTCGCGCGCGGCGATCCGAACGATGCGTACAAGCTTGCGCATTGGGAGGAATATCGCAAGCGCCTCTTCGTCCCCGATGAAGCGCTCGCGCGGACGCTCGTGATGTTCGACAACACGACGCCATCCGGTGAAGCCGGCGGCGAACTGGTCGCGCGCCTCGTCGCTTAAGCCGCCGCGAGCTGGCGTGCCGTCGCGACCGCGTTGGCGCCTTCGTACAGCTTGCCGAAGCGGTTGTTGAGGAACGCGTCGAGCGGCACCTGCTCCTGACGCACGAAGCCGCTCTGCGGCAGCACGCCTTCGCGGAAGAGATCGAGTTCCGCGCAGATCGCGCCGGCGGTCGTGATCTGGATCGCGCTCATCGGCACGCCGCACACATCCTTCGCGAAGATCTTGCGCGTGAACACGTCCTGCACGAGTTGCCCGCGCCGCATGCCCGTCACCGTGACGAAGATCAATACGACGTCCTGTGCCGTCGAAGGCACCGCGCGCTTGAGCATCGTCTTGAGACCGTCGCGATCGGTGGACATACGCAGATCGTCGAGCAGGAACTTCATCAGATCGCGATGCCCCGGATAGCGCACCGATTTGTAGTCGAGCGTCTCGACCTTGCCGGCAAGCGTTTCGCAGAGCGTGCCGAGCCCGCCCGATGTATTGAACGCCTCGTACTCGATGCCATCGAGCGAAAAATGCTCGACGCCTTCGAGCGGCTGCACCCATTGCGTGCGGCCTTCGCGGATCGCCTCGCACGGCTGGCAATACTCGTTGATGAGCCCGTCGATGCTCCATGTAAGGTTGTACTTCAGCGCATTGGTCGGAAACTCGGGCAGCGCGCCGACGCGCATCTTTACTTCGCGCACGTCGTCGAGACGCTTCGCCAGATCGTGCGCGACGATGCCGATGAAGCCCGGCGCAAGACCGCATTGCGGCATGAACGCGAGCTCGGAGTCGTCGGCGATCGCGCGGATCGCGTGCGTCGCGCGCACGTCTTCGGTGAGGTCGAAGTAATGCACGCCCGCCGCTTTCGCCGCCGATGCGACGTTGATCGCGAGGTAATACGGCAGCGCATTGATCAGCGCGTCGAAACCGATCAGCGCCTGACGAAGCGCGGGCGTATCGGCGGAATCGACGCGGCGCGTCGGGATGCCTTGCGCATCGATGAGCGCGAGCGCGTGTTCGTCGCGATCGAAGGCGACGACGTCGAAATCCCCCGTTTCACGCAGCAAATGCGCAATGCTTTGACCGATCAGTCCGGCGCCGACGAGGGCCACTTTCATATTCGTCTCCTGTATGTGCGAGTTAGCCGATACACCTGTTCACACAGTTTAGGAGCGCGCGAATATTCATCCTAGACGCAAAATGATGCGCTTCGACGACGGTTTTCGTCGTTTCGACGATCGATCGATCCCATTTGTATCGTCGAGTCTCAACCGGCGCGATCGATCTTGCGCGCGAGGATGATCGACGTCGTCGTCCGTTCGACGCCTTCCAGCACGCCGATCTCGTCCAGCAGGTCGTTCAGGCGGTCCGGCGAATCGGCGCGCAGCCATGCGACGTAATCGAATTCGCCGCTCACCGCGCAGAGCAACTGAATCTCCGGCATGCGTGCGAAGCGCTTCTGCAGATCGCGGCCGTATTTCGGCGTGAGCTTGATGCCGACGTACGCCTGAATGCTCGCGTCGAGCACATCCTGGCCGAGCCGCACGCCGTAGCCCGCGATCACGTTGTTCTTTTCGAGCCGCGCCATGCGGGCGATCACCGTCGTGCGCGCAACGCCCAGTTGCCGCGCGAGATTCGCGACGCTCTCGCGCGCGTTCATCTGCAGAAGCGCGACGAGATTGCGATCGATGTCGTCGAGCTGATCGAGGCGCGGCGGTCTCATGTGGGCGTCGTCCTTGGCGTTTTGTGTTTTGGGTTATGCGTTTTGAATGCCATCTGGCATCCGGCATTTTGTGTTTTGCATTATCGCCGAGACGCTGCGATACGAACGCCGGTCAGACACCGAGCTTCGTCACCATGAAATCGACGAAACTCGCGAGCTTGGGCGTCGCGCGCGTATCGCGCGGATAGACGAGATGAACGGGCGAAGGCTTCGGCAGAAAGTCCTGGAGCACCGCGACGAGCGCGCCGCTCTTCAGTTCGTCTTCGACGAGCGCATGCGGTTGAAGCACGAGGCCGAAGCCGGCGAGCGCGGCCTTCCTGAGCGCCTGCCCGTTATTCGTGCGAAAGCGCGCGGACTGCGTGCGGCGCGCATGCATCGCCTCGTCCTCGCCTTCGAGCCGCCAGCTCGCCTCGCGGCCGAGATGCAAGAAGCCGAGGCACTCGTGGCTCGCGAGATCGGCGGGGGTCGCGGGCGTGCCCGCGCGCGCAAGATAGGAAGGCGACGCGCATACCGTCATCGCATACGGCTTGAGCGGCCGCGCGACGAAGCTCGAATCGGCGAGCGTGCCGATACGCACGGCGGCGTCGAATCCTTCCTCGACGATATCGACCATGCGGTTGGTCAGATCGAGCTCGACGCTGATCTGCGCGAACGCCGCGAGAAACTCGGTCACGGCGGGCGTGACGAACTGCACGCCGTAAGTCAGCGGCACGGTGACGCGCAATACGCCGCGCGGCGTCGCGCTCATCGATTCGGCGAGGGTGTCGGCAGAATCGACTTCCGCGAGAATGCGGCGGCAGCGTTCGTAATATTCACGGCCGATCTCGGTCAGGCTCTGACGACGCGTCGTGCGGACAATGAGACGCGCATCGAGCCGCGCCTCCAGCGCCTGCAAGTGCTTGCCCGCCATCGGCGCCGAGATCGAAAAGCGCTCGGCCGCGGCGCTCAGACTGCCCGCCTCGACGATCGCGACAAAGACCCGCATGCTCAACAAGGTATCCACTGCGTTTTTTCCAGAGACGTTTCGAATGTAAGCAGTTGTGGCAATGCGGGCGAATCCGCATGCAATCGTGATACTAATATCCGCCGATGGCGTGATCTTCGCTGCTTTGCATGCAGCTTACGAAGCACGCCGCTTCCTATATCGATCGAAGGTACTTTGAATGAAAAGAACACTCGTTGCATTGGCCGCTTTCTGCGCACTGAGCCCGGTTTTCGCGCAGAGTTCGGCGCCCACGGCCGCATCGGCGCCCGCCGCGCAGGACGCTGCGTCCGCACCGGCCGCCAGCAAGCGCGAGGCGCGCGTCGAGGAGCGTATCGCGGAACTGCATTCGAGCCTCAAGATCACGCCGCAGCAGGAAGCGCAGTGGTCGAAGTTCGCCGATGTAATGCGCGACAACGGCCGCACCATGGCCGATCTGTACCGCCAGCGCATCGCGCAGCGCGACACGATGTCCGCGCTCGACGACATGAAGCAATACGAGCAGATCACGCAAGCCAACGCGGACGGCACGAAGCGGCTCGTCGAAGCTTTCGAGCCGCTTTACGCGAGCCTTTCGCCCGAGCAGAAGAAACTCGCCGATACGAGCTTCCGCTCGGAGCACGGCAAGGCGCGCCGCGGCGGCGCGCATCATCGTTCGCGCGCGGCGGGCGCGGATGCGGCATCGACGACGAAGCCCTGAACGAGCGCCGGATCGGAAAGCCCGCATCGCATGATGCGGGCTTTTTTGCGTCCGCCGAGTGCAAAATGACGCGAATGCCGTTACGATCCGCTCCCTCACCATCTTCGCCGATCGCACCATGCTCCATCTTTCGCAACTCGATCTCGCCACCGATCCCGCCGCACGCCGCGTCGTGAAGGACGAAGCCGTCACCGTCGAATTCGCGGCTGCCGCGGGCGAACTCATGAGCCTCGAAGGGCCGAACCGCTATGCAAGCGGCGATGCGATCGTCACCGCTTCCAGCGGCGAGCGCTGGGTCGTGTCGCGCGAACGCTTCGATCCGAAGTACGTGCCGGAAGGCGGCATCGCGCACGGCGAGGCGGGCATCTATCGCAACCGTCCGAGCGTCGTGCTCGCGAAGCAGATGCACGAACCCTTCTCGATCGCGCGATCCGCGGCAGGCGACATCCTCACCGGCGATGCCGGCGACTGGGTCATGCAATACGCGCCGGGCGATTTCGGCGTCGTGAAGGCAGCGCGCTTCGCGAAGGTCTATCGCGAAGCCTGAGCGCGCTCACGCGAAGTCCTCGCCCATCTCGATGTCCACTTCGCGCGGCACGATCTGGCCGTCCGCGTACATCTCTTCGAGCGATCCGAGCGTCGCTTCGACATAGGCACGCAGCACCGCGTAACTGCGCGCGTGCATGCGTGGCGGCAATGCGCGATAACGCGCGAGCGCGGCCGGATCGAAACGCACGTCGATCGTGATGCGCCGCGCGCTCGAACCAAAGCGCATCGCCACGTAATGAATCACGAGCGATGTGCGGCCTTCATCGTCCTTGCGTTCGGCGAACTGCGTCTGCTCGGGAAAGAGATCGCAGATTACATGCGCGAGCATGTCGATATCCGCGCTCGGGCAGTCGTATTGATAGTCGTCCATTCGATGTCGATATTTGATTCAGGCAGGCGCGGATGCGCTCAACCGCCGCGCGCCGCGGCTCGCCGGTAGTAGCGCACGAGCGCCACCGCGACGATCGCGCCGAGCACGAGATACACCGCATCGGCGGCGATGAGCGGCACGAGCCGCGCCTGAAAAAGCGCGGCTGGCAAGCCGACGAGCGCATGCGCGGCAACGAGGACTGCGAGCGCGTGGCGCGAACGCTCGCGCAGCATTTGCCACATCAGCGCGGAAAAGCCGAGTTGCAGCACGAACGCACTCGCACGCTCAACGAGGAAGATGCCCGCCGACACCGGCGACAGACTCATCAGCACGAGATGAATGCGCGCGATCGCTTCGAGCGGCGCGGTCGCGAAATGCGCGTCGAGCGTGCCGCGATTCGCGAGCACCGCATAGACGATCCATTGCACCTGCACGAGCACGCCGACGATCCACGCCTCCGCCCCGCCGTGCCCGATGCCGTAGCCGAGCGCCGGACCGTGCCGGTCGAGCGCGTCAGGCTCGCGCGAAATGAGCCATTTCATCGCGAGAAAGCGTCCGACTTCCTCGCACAGCCCCGCCGCGAGTGCGCCATAAACGACGAACACGGCCGGATTGACGAGCCACGCCGACGTGACGGGATTGCTCAGCATGAAGCCGTGCAGCGCGCGTTCGATGACCATCGCGAAGAGCGCGAACACGGCGATGCCGAGAATCGCGTAGCGCGGCACGATCGCGAAGCGCGGCCGCAGCTTCCTGTACAGCACGATGGGCATGGCCGCGATGATGAGCGTCGCGAGCGCGAGGCTCAGCAACGTCGTAACACTGATCATTCAGATTCCTTGTGAAGCTTGTTGCTCGTCGTTGTGATTCGCGCGTGTCGTCGATGCGCGCACGACGAGTTCGCCCGGCAGCAGACATTCGCGCGCGGGCATCGCGGCGCCGCCGAGACGCTCATGCAGAAATTCGACCGCGCGCCGGCCGATATCGTACGTCGGCTGGCGGACCGCCGTCATGCCGGCGAGCTGCGCCCATTCGGAATCGTCGATCGACATCAGCGCGACGCTCGCCTGCCAGTCCGCGCCGTGGCGTTCCTTCAGATGCACCGCGACGCGCAGCGCGACCGGCCCGTTCGCCGCGAAGAGCGCGACGCGCTTGCCCGCGGCTTTCGCCGCCGTGACGCGCGTGTCGAGTTCCGCGAGCGCGGGCGCCGCATCGGCGAGATCGATCACGAGCGTCGAGCCGCTTGCATGGAGCGCCGCGACGGTTTCGCGAAACGCGGCTTCGCGCAGACGCCGCGAGCTGACATGCGTGACCGGCTGCACGACGAACAGCAGCTCGTCGAAACCTTCGTCGACGAGATGACGCGTCGCGATCTGCACGGCGGCGGGATTGTCGAGCCCGACCATGTCGGTGATGAAACCTTCGACCGAGCGATCGACGAGCACGACCGGAATGCCGCCGCGCGCAAAGCCTTGCAGCAGTTCTTCCTTCACGCCGAGCGCGTTGACGATGACGCCTTCGACGCGATACGTCGTCAGCAATTGCAGATAGCGCCGCTCCATGTCGATCTCGTTGGCTGCGTGACAGATGAGCGGCATATAGCCGAGCGCGTGGCACGCTGCTTCGACGCCTTGCAGCACTTCGACGGAATACGGGTTCGTGAGGTCGGCGAGCAGCATGCCGATCAGACGATTGCGGCCGCGCTTCAGGCCGCGCGCCATCTGATTCGGCCGATAGTCGAGCTTGGCGATGGCCGCCTCGATGCGCTCGCGCAGATCGGGCGACAGCACGCCGAGCTCGCCGTTCAGATAGCGCGAGATGCTGGTCTTGCCGGTGCCTGCTTCGCGGGCGACATCGGTGATGGTCGCGCGGCGCGCGCCGAATGCAGGCGGGCGGTTCGTCAATGTGGGGTCGTCGGACATAGTGGTCGTGGGCGCGCGCTTCGCCGTGAAGCGAGTCGCGATGCCGTCATTATCGTTCTCCTCGCATCGCGCATGTTAGCGCATGACCGGGCGACCCACGGTTTCAGCGCGCGAGCACGTCGGGATTGACGATGTTCTGCGTGAGCGTGCCGTTCAGTGCGCCGATGAGATTTTTCGCGGCGTTTCGCGCCATCGCGTGACGCGTTTCGTGCGTGGCCGAGCCGATATGCGGCAGTGCGACGACGTTTTTCATCGCGAGCAGCGGCGAGTCGGCGGGAAGCGGTTCCTGCTCGAACACGTCGAGGCCTGCACCGCGGATCGTGCCGTTTTTTAGCGCATCGACGAGCGCGTTTTCATCGACGGTCGGTCCGCGCGAGGCGTTGATCAGAATCGCGCTCCGTTTCATTTTCTGCAATTCGTTCGCCCCGATGAGACCGCGCGTTTCCGGCGTGAGCGGCACTTGCAGGCAGACGAAATCGGATTGCGCGAGCAGTTCGTCGAGCTCGACACGCTTTGCGCCGTATTCCTTTTCGGCCTGCTCGTTCGCGCTGCGATTCGTGTAGAGCACGTTCATGCGAAAGCCGAGCGCCGCGCGCCGTGCGACGGCCCCGCCGATGCGTCCCAGGCCGACGATGCCCAGTGTCTTGCCTTGCACGTCGACGCCGAAACACGCTTCACCGATGCTTGCCTTCCAGTTGCCTTGCTTGACCCATTCGGCGAGTTCGACGACGCGGCGCGCGCTTGCGAGGATCAGCGCGAAGACCGTGTCGGCGGTGGATTCGGTGAGCACGTCCGGCGTGTGCGTAAGCACGATGCCGCGGCGGGTGAGGTCTTGCACGTCGAACTGGTCGAAGCCTACGGAGATCGTCGACAGTGCTTTCAGGCGGTGGGCGCCTTCGATCATGTCGGGGGAGATCTTTATGCTCGCACCGATGGCGCCGTCGGCGGTTGTTAGCGCTTGCACGAATGCGGCGTGGTTTTTCGGATCGATGTTCACCACTTCCGCGTGGGCGCGGAGATAGGCTTCTACGTCGCTTGGCAACGCCTTGTAAGCTACGATTTTTTTGGTCATGGTTTGCTTTGTCCGGGTTGGTTGGCTCGGGCTTCTGTGGAATCCCGTTTTCGTGTCGGTCTATTGGCACTGCCCCTGTGCGGGGCGGCAGTCACTTTCTTTGCCGTCGACCAGAGTTAGCGCTTTAGCGCTTACTCTGGTCCTGTGTAAAGAAAGCAACCAAAGAAAGCAGCTTCCGATACGCCCGCGGTCACACGCAATTTGGGTAGTCCTCTCGTCCATCGTGGGCTGCCTAAAGAGTGCCCTCAGACACCTAATCGGGCTTGGCTCGCGCACGGTCCGTCTCATCGCACCACACAACAAACTGGTTCAGCACCATATGGCTCCAGCCCGCTTCGCGGCCGACCGGTCAATCGGGGATGCATGTGCTTCTCTACTAATGTCTCCGTCTCACTGCACTTGCCGCCCTTTGGTTTCCCTTGCAGACCCGGCGGCAGCGCGTAGCGCTGTGCCGAAGCAGTTTCGTGCTGAACCAGTGTCCTTGGAAAACTAGCTCGTCAGACCGCGCGCGATCCAAGCCCGATTAGGTGTTTGAGGGCACTCTTTAGGCGAGTGCCACCTAGGACGAGAGTACTACCCAACGTGCGTGTGACCGCGGGCCGTGACGAGCTGCTTTCTTTGGTTACTTTCTTTGCAGCAGCAAAGAAAGTGACTGCCGCCCCGCACAGGGGCAGTGCCAATAGACCGACACGACAACGGGATCCGGCGAAACCGAAAGCAAAAGCGAAAAGCGAAAGCAAAAACCTCAAGGCCTCACAACAACCCCAGCCCGAACCGCCGCCTGCGGCTTAACCGCCAGCGTAAGCCAAACAGCCATCAACAACGCGGCGCTCATGAAAACGTAAGAGGCAGAGGGCGATCCAGTAGCCCCATTCAAATACCCCACAAAATACGACCCGACGAACGACCCCAACGCCCCCATGCTATTGATGAGCGCCATCGCCCCCCCGGCGACATTCTTCGGCAGCAACTCCGGCACGATCGCAAAGAACGGCCCATAGGGCGCATACATCGCAGCCCCTGCGATCACGAGCAACGCATAAGAAGCCCAGAAGTTCGTCGACCCGAGAAGGTAGGAACCTGCAAACGCCACCGCGCCGATCAGCAGAAACGGCCACACAAAAGCCTTGCGTGCCTGAAGCTTGTCTGAGGCCCACGAAGCCAGCAGCATCGCGATGGTCGCCGCAAGATACGGCACCGCCGACAGCCAGCCCGTCTCGACCATCCCGAGCGTCGATCCGCTCTTGAGAATCGAAGGCAGCCACAGCACGAACCCATACACGCCGATGCTCCAGCAGAAATACTGCGCACACAGCTTGATCACCGCCGGCGACTTGAACGCCTCGCGATAGTTCTTCACCGGCTTGATCGCGGCCTGCTCGGCGCGCAAGGTCGCATCGAGATCGTTCTTTTCCTGATCCGTGAGCCAGCTCACCTGTGCGGGCTTGTCCTTCACGATGAACCACCAGATCACCGCCCACACCACCGCCGGCAAACCTTCCGCGATGAACATGTGGCGCCAGCCGAACGAGTTCACGAGATAACCGGATACGACCGACATCCACAGCACCGTCACCGGATTGCCGAGAATCAGAAACGTATTCGCACGCGAGCGCTCCGACTTCGTGAACCAGTTCGCGATGAAGACGAGCATCGCCGGCATGACCGCAGCCTCGACGACGCCGAGCACGAAGCGGATCGCCATCAACGAAGGGATATTGCTCACCATGCCCGTGAGCGTCGCGCAGCCGCCCCACAGCACGAGACTCCAGAAGACGAGCTTCTTCACGCTGCGCCGTTCGGCATAGATCGCGCCCGGAATCTGGAAGAAGAAATAGCCGAGAAAAAACAGCGCGCCGATCAGCGAGGACAGTCCCTTGCTGATGCCCAAATCCTGATTGATGCCCGCCGCCGCCGCGAAACCGTAGTTGGCGCGGTCGAGATACGCGAGGCTGTACGTGATGAAGACGATCGGCATGATCGCCCACCAGCGGCGCACGGCCAGCGTGGGATTGGAAGAACTTTGCATGGTTGTCTCCGAACGCAATTCGGTTGAGTCTCGGTTGGTGGCTTTCAAGCCAGATCGAACGCGGCTTTGGCCGTCTTGTCGTTGGAATCCTGTGCTTCGAGCAGATCGAGCGCGGCGCGCGTCGGCAGTCCTTCGCTGTCGCCGATCACCTGAATCGCCAGCGCGCCGATGCGATTGCCGCGCGCGATCGCGTGACGCACATCGCGTCCCTCGAGCAGCGCGCTCACGACGCCGACCGCGAAGCCATCGCCCGCGCCGACCGTATCGACGACCTTCTCGACCGGCACGCCCGGCACGATGCCCTGCTCGCCGTCCGCCGTGCGGAAATACGCGCCGTGCGCGCCCAGCTTCACGACGACGCCCTTCGCTCCCCGATCGAGATAAAACGCGGCGATGTCCTCGGGCTTCGCGTAGCCCGTCAGCGTCAATCCTTCGGACACCCCCGGCAGCACCCAGTCGGCGAGCGCGGCGAGCGCATTGAGCGATTCGGCCATCGCCTCGCGCGACGGCCACAGCGTCGGACGCAGATTCGGATCGAACGAGATCGTCTTGCCCGCTGCCCGCATTTCGCGGGCCATGTGGAACGCAAGCTCACGCGAGGTCGCCGAGATCGCGGGCGCCACGCCCGTCAGATGCAGATGACGCGCGCCGAGCACGTAATCGGCGGCGTAGTCGTCGAGCGACAAATGGCTCGCGGCCGAACCCTTGCGGAAATACTCGACGGCCGGATCGCTGCCGTCGTCGCACTTGCCTTTGAGCTGAAAGCCCGTCGGATAACGCTCGTCGATCGTCACACGGCGCGCGTCGATGCCTTCGGATGCGAGTACGTCGAGCACATAGCGCCCGAACGAATCGTTGCCGACGCGGCTCATCCAGCCCACCTTGAAGCCAAGGCGCGACAAACCGATCGCGACGTTCAGATCCGCGCCCGCGACGCGCTTCGTGAATTGACCGGCCTTCGCGAGATCGCCGGTAACGGCGGCGACGAACATCGTCATCGCTTCGCCGTAAGTGACGACGTCGAGGACTTCAGGCTTGGCTTGCATGTCGGGTTCCTTTGCAGATGAATGCTGAATGCAAAATGCGTAATTCAAAGTGGCATTCAAAATGCCGCGATTCGTGCGACCTGGCGCGCCGCGTCGGCGTCGAGCGAACCGTCCGCGCCCGGAATGAACGGATATTCGATGCCGCGCGGCACATCGCCCGGCAACTGCGCGAGCAGCGTCGCGAAACGCGCGTCGCCGTTCGCGGGCGCGGCGGCAAAACGGCGCGCGCCCTCGCCCATCACCGCCTTGCAGTGCACATACGCGACGTGCGGCGCGAGGCGCTGCGCCGCGTCGAGCGGATCCTGCTCCGCCCAGTGCCAGTTTCCGGTGTCGAAAGTCATCGCGAGGCCGCTTCGCGCGGGCAGCGCGGCGAAGAGCGCATCGAACGCGCCGATCGTGCCGCCTGCCTTCAGTTGTCCGTTTTCGACGACCACGCGCGCTTTCGACGCGGCGATCGCCGACATCAGGCGATCGAGCGTGGCCGGATCGGTCGCGACACCACGCTCCGTGCCGCCCAGTTGCAGCTTGACGATGCGCGCGTCCATCGCCGCTGCCTCGTCGATGGCGAGCCGCAGCGAATCGAGATCGAGCGCGCCGTCGTCGCGGAACAGCGTCGCGGGCGTCGAATGGACCGCCCACAAGCCGTGCGCGCGAATCCGTGCGCCGAGCTGCGCGAGTGCATCGGGCTGCGAATCGGCGTCATCGGCGAACAACTCGCGACGCACTTCGAAGCCATCCGCACCCGCGCGCGCCGCGACCGCCGCCCACGCGGCGTGGCCATCGCGACGGATCGCATCGGCGCCGAACGCGCTCGCCACGATCACGACTTCTGCGCGCTTTTCATCGATGCGGGATTTTTGATTCACTCGCTTCTCACTATGGGTTTTGGCCTCGAAATTCCTCGGTGGAACCGGTTCCATAAACGATTTTCGAAAAGGACGCCGCAGCGCCCCTGTTGAGAACGAATGGTGCGTCAGACCGCCATCGACGCGCCATAGTGGAATTCCCTAGCCGATGAGACCCGGTTCCTCGCACAACTCCAGGAAACGCGCCGCGACGCGTGACGGCGTTGCCGCGTGCGGCAGCAGAATCGAAAAACGCCGCGTGAGCGGTCGCGGCGCGATACGCACGCGACGCAACGCGCTGTCCTCGTGGCGGATCGACATCGCCGATACGAAGCCGATGCCCATGCCCGCGCGCACCGCCTCCTTCACGCCCTCGACGCCCGCGATTTCCAGCGCGACCCGCATGGGCGCATCGCAATCGGCGAACGCGCGCTCGATGATCTGCCGCACGCCCGAGCCGGGCTCGCGCAGCACGAGCGGATGCTCGCTCAACTGATCGAGCGTGGCGGCATCGCGCCCGTCGGCAAGCGGATGACCATTCGGCAGGATCGCGACGATTTCGTCCTCGCGCCACGGTGTGACGGTGGTGCCGAGCGGCAGATCGTGTCCCGGCGCGCCTTCGACCAGCGCAATATCGAGCGAGCCGAGCGCAGCGACGATGTCGGCGGTATTGCCGTCGATGGTCGTCACGACGACTTCCGGAAAGCGCTTGTGAAACGCAGCGATCAGATACGGCAGCAAATAACTCGCGGGCGTCGTGCTCGCGCCGATGCGCAGCGTGCCGCGCTCCAGCCCGCGCAATGCGTCGCGCAGCGCGTGCGCCGCGCGAAATGTCTCGCGCAGGCGTTCCGCATGGCCGAGCAACTGCTCGCCGGCTGCGGTCAGGCGCACGCCGCGGCCATCACGCTGATAAAGCGGCTCGCCGAATTCCTCCTGGAGCAGGCGCAACTGCCCCGACACGGCGGGCTGCGACAAATGCAAGGCCACCGCCGCCCGGCTGATGTTGCCGTGCTCTGCGACCGTTGCGAACGTTATCAGTTGTTCCGGGGTCATCTGTTTCAAATATAAGGTGGTCCGATACTTGCCATTCTAAATCACGATTTTTCATATTGATATATCGAGAATAGGATTAGCCCATCGAGTCATCATCATCAAACGGGTTCATCCATGTCCACGGTTCAGTCCGCCCAAACGCTCGCGCCGGCCGCATCATCCAGACGCGGGCAACTCAACGGCATTCTCTTCGTCGCCTTGTTCGCCGCCGCCGTCACGCGCCTCGCTTCGCTGCCCGCTATCGCCGGGCTCGGCATCAGCCCGCTGATCGTCGGCATCGTCGCGGGCGCGATCTACGGCAATGCGCTGCGTCACGGCATGCCGGAAAGCTGGGCGGCCGGCGTCAACTTCTCCGCGCGCAAGCTGCTGCGCATCGCGGTCGCGTTCTTCGGGCTGCGCATCAGCCTTCAGGAAATCGCGCAAGTCGGCGTGTCGGGTTTCACGGTGTCGGTGCTGGTCGTGGTCAGCACGCTCGTCATCGGTACGTGGGCCGGCATGAAGCTGATGAAGCTCGATCGCGATACCGCACTCCTCACGGCAGCCGGCAGCGCGATTTGCGGCGCGGCCGCGGTGCTCGCGTTCGAATCGACGTTGCAATCGAAGCCGCACAAGAGCGCGATGGCGGTGGGCAGCGTCGTGCTGTTCGGCACGCTCTCGATGTTCCTCTACCCGCTCGCGTTCAACGCCGGCTGGCTGCATCTCGATACGCTCGGCGCGGGCCTCTTTTTCGGCGGCACGATTCACGAAGTGGCGCAGGTCGTCGGTGCGGCGAGCAACGTCAGCCCGGAAGCGACGCATATCGCGACCATCGTCAAGATGACGCGCGTGATGCTGCTCGTGCCCGTGCTGCTCGTGATCGGTTTCTGGATCAGCCGCTCGCGCAACACGGCGGACGGCGCGGCGCAAGGCAACGGCAAGATCGCGGTGCCCTGGTTCGCGCTCGGCTTTCTCGCGCTCGTCGTCGTGAATTCGCTGCACGTTCTGCCCGATGCCGCCACGAGCACGATCAACACGCTCGACACCTTCGCGCTCACGATGGCCATGACCGCGCTCGGCATGGAGACGCGCATCGCGCAGATCCGTCAGGCCGGCCCGCGTGCGCTTGCAACCGGCGCGATCCTGTATGCGTGGCTGGTCGGCGGCGGCCTCGCGATCACGCTCGGCGTCGAACGCCTCTTCGGCTGATCGATCGCCGATGCAGTGAAGTACGGAATCGCGCGAACGTCCCCGTCGCGCGATAACGCTTTAGAAGGAGCACTCATGGAACACGGCGCTCGTACCCAGAACGAGAAGCTCGATGTCAAGACCACGACGTGCTACATGTGCGCGTGCCGTTGCGGCATCCGCGTGCATCTGCGCGACGGCGAAGTCAGATACATCGACGGCAATCCGAACCATCCGCTCAATCAAGGCGTGATCTGCGCGAAAGGCGCGTCGGGCATCATGAAGCAGTATTCGCCCGCACGCCTCACGCAGCCGCTGATGCGAAAACCCGGCGCACTGCGCGGCGAAGCGCAGTTCGAGCCGGTCTCGTGGGAGGTCGCGCTCGATACGCTCGAAAAGCGTCTCGCACACCTGCGCGCCACCGATCCGAAAAAATTCGCGCTCTTCACCGGACGCGACCAGATGCAGGCGCTGACCGGCCTCTTCGCGAAGAACTTCGGCACGCCCAACTACGCGGCCCACGGCGGCTTCTGCTCGGCGAACATGGCCGCGGGCATGATTTATACGATCGGCGGCTCGTTCTGGGAATTCGGCGGCCCGGATCTCGACCGCGCGAAGCTCTTCTTCATGATTGGCACGGCGGAGGATCATCACTCGAATCCGCTCAAGATCGCGATATCGAAATTCAAGCGCGCGGGCGGACGCTTCATCGCGATCAATCCGGTCCGCACGGGCTACGCGGCCATCGCCGACGAATGGGTGCCGATCCGCCCCGGCACAGACGGCGCGCTTTTCATGGCGCTGATCCACGAACTAATCGCCGCCGACGCCTACGATCACGAATTCGTCACGCGCTATACGAACGCGGCCGAACTGCTCGATATGAACGAAGCGAGCGACACGTTCGGCCTTTTCGTGAAGGACGAAAGCGCGGCCGAATCGAATCCGCTCTTTCCGCAGAATCATCTTTGGTGGGACACGAAGACGAATCGCGCGGTCGCGCATCACGCCGACGATGCCGCGCCCGCGCTCGATGGCCGCTACACGCTCGACGACGGCACGAGCGTCGCGCCCTCCTTCGCGTTGCTGCGCGAGCAGGTCGCAACGTGCACGCCGGAATGGGCCGCGGACATCACCGGTATTCCCGCCGCGACGATCGAACGCCTCGCCGCCGAAATGATCCAGACGAGCCGCGATCACAAGATCACGCTGCCGATTCAATGGACCGATTGTTGGGGCAGGAAGCACGACACCGTGACGGGCAACCCGATCGCCTTTCACGCGATGCGCGGTCTCGCCGCGCACTCGAACGGCTTCCAGTCGATCCGCGCGCTCGCCGTGCTGATGTCGCTGCTCGGCACGATCGACCGTCCGGGCGGTTTCCGGCACAAGTCGCCGTTTCCGCGCGCGGTGCCGCCATCGGCGAAACCGCCGAATCACCCCGATCAGGTGAAGCCGAACACGCCGCTCGCGAGCGGGCCGCTCGGCTGGCCCGCCGCGCCGGAGGACCTCTTCATCCACGACGACGGCACGCCGGTTCGCATCGACAAGGCGTTCTCGTGGGAATATCCGCTCGCGGTGCACGGCGTGATGCACAGCGTCATCACGAACGCATGGCGCGGCGATCCGTACCCCATCGACACGCTGATGATCTTCATGGCCAACATGGCATGGAACTCGTCGATGAACACGATGGAAGTGCGCAACATGCTCGCCGACAAGCACGGCAACGGCGAATACAAAATTCCGTTCATCGTCGTGTGCGATGCGTTCCAGTCGGAGATGACCGCATTCGCCGATCTCATCCTGCCCGACACGACCTACCTCGAACGACACGACGCAATGTCGATGCTGGACCGCCCGATCTCCGAGTTCGACGGTCCCGTCGATTCCGTGCGCGTGCCGGTCGTGCCGCGCACCGGCGAATGCCGTCCGTTCCAGGAAGTGCTCGTCGAGCTCGGCAGCCGCCTGAAGCTGCCCGCGTTCACGACGCCCGAAGGCACGCGCAAGTATCGCGACTATCCGGATTTCATCGTCAATCATCAGACGGCGCCGGGGTCGGGCGTGGGCTTTCTGATCGGCTGGCGCGGCAAGGACGGCAAGGACGCGCTCGTCGGCGAGCCGAATCCGAATCAATGGGAAGAGTACGCAAACCACGATTGCGTCTACCACTACACGCTGCCCCAAGAGCTGCAATACATGCGCGGCCAGAACGGGCCGTACCTGCAATTCGCCGTCGATAAAGGTTTTCGCAAGTTCAACGAGCCGATCCTGATCCAGCTCTATTCCGACGTGATGCAGAAGTTCCGCCTCGCCGCGCAGGGTCGCACGAAAGGCCGGCAGCCGCCGGAACACTTGCGCGCACGCATCGAGGAATATTTCGATCCGCTGCCCTTTTGGTACGCGCCGCTGGAACTCGATACGACCGATCTCGCGCAGTATCCGCTCGCGGCCGTCACGCAGCGCCCGATGGCGATGTATCACTCGTGGGACTCGCAGAACGCGTGGCTGCGGCAGATTCACGCCGAGAACCTGTTGTACATGAATCCGCGCATGGCGAAGGCGAACGGCATCGAGGACGGCGGCTGGATTTACGTCGAATCGCAATGGGGCAAGGTGCGCTGCATGGCGCGCTATAGCGAAGCCGTCGAGCCCGGAACGGTGTGGACGTGGAACGCGATCGGCAAGGCATCGGGCGCGTGGAGCCTCGGTCCCGACGCGAACGAATCGCAGCGGGGCTTTCTGCTCAATCACCTCATCACGGATGAGCTTCCTGCGTCCGCGCGCGAAGGCCTGCGCTTTTCGAACTCCGATCCGATCACCGGACAAGCCGCGTGGTACGACGTGCGCGTGCGCGTCTATCCCGCCGAAAGCGATGCCGACCACACGCTGCCGCAATTCGCGCCGATGCGTCCATCGCCCGGCATGACGGGATCGGTTCAACGCGTCGTGCAGACGTACTTCGCCGGACGCGGCGAGTTCGCGGCGCGCTTGCGCAACGCCATCAAGCGCGACGTAAAAAACTGAAGGAGACCGGCATGACTCAAATGGCCCTGGTGATCGATCTGAACGTCTGCGTCGGCTGCCACGCCTGCGTGACGAGCTGCAAGGAATGGAACACGTCCGGCGAAGCTGGCAGTCTCGCGGATCAGCGCCCGTACGACGCCGATCCGTCCGGCACCTTCTTCAACCGCGTGCAGACGTATGAAGCCGGCGAATTTCCGCTCGCCGATACGATCCACTTTCCGAAGTCGTGCCTGCACTGCGAGGATCCGCCGTGCGTGCCCGTCTGTCCGACCGGCGCGAGCTACAAGCGCAAGGAAGACGGACTCGTGCTCGTGGACTTCGACAAGTGCATCGGCTGCAAGTACTGCGCGTGGGCGTGTCCGTACGGCGCGCGCGAGCTCGACGAAGCGCGCAAGGAGATGACGAAGTGCACGCTGTGCGCCGATCGCATCTACAACGAGGCGCTGCCCGAACGCGATCGCAAGCCGGCGTGCGTGCTCGCGTGTCCGACGTCGGCGCGGCTCTTCGGCGATATCCACGATCCGGAGTCGGTCGTGTCGAAGGCGATCGAGGAGCGCGGCGGCTATCAGTTGATGCCCGAATGGGACACGAAGCCCGCGAATCATTATTTGCCGCGTCGTCCCGTGAATGCGTGCAGCAGCGGCGGCGGCTCGTGCGGCTGTCAGTCTCAAGACGCCGAAGCGCCGGACGCACCCGGAGCGCACGGCGAACTCAATCTCGCGTCGATGGCCGTGCGCGTCTGACTTTCATCGGAGCTCGAACATGAAACCCGCGTTTTCCGTCGTTTTTCTCACGACATTGAGCGGCGCCGCGCAAGGCTTGCTGATTGCGCTCGTCGGTGTCGAAGCGTGCGCGAAGCTCGGTCTGATCGACGCGCCTTCGCAACTGTTCTTCATCCTCGGCGCGGCGTTGTCGGTCGTGCTCGGCGGGCTGGGCCTCGTCGCATCGTTTTTCCATCTCGGGCATCCCGAGCGGGCGTGGCGCGCCATCGCGATGTGGCGTACGTCGTGGCTGTCGCGCGAATGCCTGTGCCTGCCCGCGTTCCTCGGATGCGCCGCGTTGTACGGCTTCGCGCACTGGCTCGGCGCGCCGTGGTCGCTTGCCGTCGGCGTGATCGGCGTGATCGCGTCGGCGGCGCTTTTCGTCTGCACCGCGATGATCTACGCATGCCTGCGCTTCCTGCAGGAATGGGCGACGCCGCTCACGATGGTCAACTTCGTGCTGCTCGGCTGCGCATCGGGATTCACGCTGGCGACCGCGTGCGCCGCGTGGCTCGCGCCGTCGCTGGCGGCGGGTCTCGCCGCTTGTGCGTGCACGTTGACGCTCGCGGGCTGCGCGACGCGCGTCGCCGCGCTCAAGCGCAATGCGAAGCTGCGGCCAAAATCGACCGTGCAGAGCGCGACCGGCATCAAGGGGCCGAACGTCGTGCAGAAGTCGCGGGGCTTCACGGCGGGCGCGTTCAATCTGCGCGAGTTCTTTCACGGACGCTCGGCGCAGGCGATCGCGCGCATCAAGTGGACGTTTCTCGTCGGCGCGTTCGCCGTGCCCTTCGTGCTG
The DNA here is from genome assembly GCF_023630765.1 of Caballeronia sp. ATUFL_F2_KS9A. Taxonomy (NCBI): domain Bacteria; kingdom Pseudomonadati; phylum Pseudomonadota; class Betaproteobacteria; order Burkholderiales; family Burkholderiaceae; genus Caballeronia; species Caballeronia sp. ATUFL_F2_KS9A. The sequence continues at coordinate 35,933 of NZ_JALQEK010000006.1, forward strand.
ATGCTGCTCGGGATCGGTGCGCAATCGGTCGCGCTCTTCTGCCTCGCGTGCGTCACGCAGTATCTCGGGCTCGTCGCCGAGCGATGGTTCTTCTTCGCCGAAGCGCGCCATCCGCAGAACATTTACTACGCGCGCGCCTCGTAGTGCGCGAGGCGCGCACCAAGGTCATGCCGCGAGCTTGAGCGCCTGCTCGAAATCGGCGATCAGATCGTCGATATCTTCGATGCCCGCCGAAAGCCGCAGCATGCCGTCGGAAATGCCCATCGACTTGCGCACTTCGGGGCCGGCTTCGAAGAAGATCGTCGGCGCAACGGGAATGATGAGCGTGCGCGTGTCGCCGAGGCCCGTCGCCTTGACCGGCAACTGCAGCGCGTTGACGACATCGATCATGCGGTCTGCGCGGCGCAACTCGAACGACAGCAGCCACGACGCACCCTTGAACAGCGCCTGAGCGATCTCGTATTGCGGATGACTCTTCAATCCCGGATAAAACACGCGCCCGATGGCCTCGTGCTTCTCCAGATACTGGGCGAGCGCGAGCGCGTTCTCGCTGCACTTCGCGACGCGCAGGGCGAGCGTTTCCGCGCCCATCGCGATGGAATGCGCCTGCTCAGACGACAGCGACGCGCCCATGTCGCGCAGCCCTTTCTTGCGGACTTGCAGCAAGCCCTGCTCTTTGGACGGCGACTTGCGGTAATCATCGGCGATGTTCGGATAGGCGCTCCAGTCGAAGAGGCCCGTGTCCGTCACCGCACCGCCGAGCGCCGCGCCATGACCCGCGATGGTCTTCGTCAGCGAATTGACGACGAGGCTCGCGCCGACCGCCTTGGGCCGGAACAGCGCCGGCGACGTGATCGTGTTGTCGACGACATACGCGAGGCCGCGCTCGCGGCACAACGCGCCGATGCCTTCGAGATCGGGAATCTGCGTGCCGGGGTTCGCGATGGTCTCGACGAACACCATGCGCGTATTCGGCTTGATCGCGTTCGCGACGTTCTCGGCGGAAGTTGCATCGACCATCGTCACTTCGATGCCGAGCGTGCGCAGCGTGCCGAACAGGCTGTTGGTGTTGCCGAAGACGTAGCGGCTCGATACGAGATGATCGCCCGCGCGCAGCAAGGTCAGGAAAATGGCGGTGATTCCCGCCATGCCGGTGCCGAAGCAGATCGAGCCGATGCCGTCTTCGAGGCTCGTGATCTTGCGTTCGAGCGCGGCGGTGGTCGGCGTGCCCTGACGCGCGTAGTTGAAACCGCCTTTCTTCGTGCCCTGGAAGACGCCGATCAGATCTTCCACGCGCTCGAATCCGTACTGAACCGATGTGTGGATCGGCTGGCGCACGCCGCCGTGCTCGCCGCCCGCGTTTCTGTCGCCGTGAACGATGCCTGTGGTGAAGCCTTGCTTGTTCATCTCTTCTCCGCTACTCGAAAACGCAAAACATCGATTTTGCACGATTCGCGACGAGTCATGGCATCGCCGCGCGACGGGAACGCGTGTTGCTCGTCCGCCTCTTCGTTCGCGCGTTTCCCGCCGAACGTCAAAAACGCGCACACTCACGCTTCGCCGCCGATGCGGCATGCCCCGACGAGGAGCCCTTTCTCATGGCTTACGAACTCTACTATTGGGACGGATTGCAGGGCCGAGGCGAATTCGTCCGGCTCGCGCTCGAAGATGCGGGCGCCGAATATATCGACGTCGCGCGCGAATCGAAGAAAAGCGGCTACGGCATGGACGCGATGATGAAAGTCCTGAACAGCAAGACTGAGCCGCATATTCCGTTTGCGCCGCCGTTTCTCAGGGACGGCGAGCTGATCGTCCCGCACGTCGCGAACATTCTTCTTTATCTCGGGCCGAAACTGAACCTCGCGCCGAAGGACGAGGGCCTGCGCTACGTCGCGCACGGCCTGCAACTGACGATCGCGGATTTCGTCGCCGAAGTGCACGACACGCATCATCCGCTCGCGACCGATCTCTATTACGAAGATCAAAAGGACGCGGCGAAAATCCGTACGCAGAATTTTCTGGACAAGCGCGTGCCGAAGTTCATGAAGTACTTCGACCGCGTGCTTGCGCAGAACCCGCACGGCGATACGCAGATGATCGGCGATACGGCGACTTACGTGGATCTGTCCATCTTCCAGATCGTCGATGGCCTGCATTACGCCTTTCCGCGCGCGATGAAGGAGTTCGGCGCGCAGTATCCGCGCGTGGCCGCGATTCATGATGCGGTGCTGCAACGGCCGAACATCGCGGCTTACGTCGATTCGGAACGGCGCATCCCGTTCAACGAATCGGGCATTTTCAGGCACTATCCCGAACTCGATCAGGACGCTTGAAACCTCGACACTCACCAGGAGCCAGCATGGTAGAAACGATTCCTTCATTCGGTCTCGGCACGTTTCGCGTCGATGCCGCGAAGACCACGAACGCGGTGAAGAGCGCATTGCAGCTCGGTTATCGCCATATCGACACCGCGCAGTACTACAACAACGAAGCGGCTGTCGGTCAGGGCGTGCGCGAATCGGGCGTGGCGCGCGACGATATCTGGGTAACGACGAAAGTCTGGTGGGAACGGCTCTCGCACGACGCGCTCGTCGCGAGCCTCACGGACAGTCACGCGAAGCTCGACATCGGCACGATCGATCTCGCGCTCGTGCACTGGCCGTCGCCCGACGGCGCGGTGCCGATCGCCGAAACGCTCGCGGCGATGCAGGAAGCGCAGAAGCTCGGGCTGATTCGCCATTACGGCGTGTCGAATTTCACCGCGCCGTTGCTCGAAGAAGCGCTGAAGGCGCCGGGCGGCGACGCGATCGTCACGAACCAGATTGAAGTGAGCCCGTTTCTCGCGAACCGCGCGCTCGTCGATGCGACGCAAAAGCTCGGCGTGAAAGTGACCGCGTACATGCCGCTCGGCGAAGGGCGCGCGCATACGGACGCGACGCTCAAGGCGATCGCCGGGAAGCATGGCGCGACGCCCGCGCAGGTGACGTTCGCATGGCTGCTTTCGCGCGATATCGTGGTGCTGTCGGCATCGACGAATCCGGAGCATCAGAAAGCCAACTGGGACGCGCAGAAACTGAAGCTCGACGCCGACGACATCGCGAAAATCGATGCGCTCGACGAAGGCAAGCGCAATGCGAATCCGCCGTTCGCGCCGAAGTGGTGACGCGCGATTGCTCCGACGAAGCCCGGCCAGGCGTGTGCCGGGCTTTTTTTCGACCCTGACGAACGCGTTTCGACGTCCGCAGCGCCGCCCTGCAATGCTATCCTTGCGAGTCCCTTATTCCATTTGCTTCTAAGCATTCCACGATTTCGCAAAAGTGCTCTCCTTTCTGCTCAAGCTCCGTACACGGGCACAACGGCTTTTCCGTCTGTCGGACTCGCATACGATGCTCGTCTGGGCGGTGGTCGTCGGCGTGGCCGGTGCTTTCGCCACCTCCGTCTTTCGCGAAGGCATTGAGATCCTTCAGCGGCTCCTCGGCAATCATTCGGAAGGTCTCGTCGCGCTCGCGCAAAGCCTGCCCTGGCCCGTGCGCGTGCTGTTGCCCGCCGTGGGCGGTCTCATCGCGGGCGTCTGCCTGCTGATCGCCCGCAAGCGCGCGAGCAAGAATGCGAGCACGGACTACATGGAAGCCGTCACCATCGGCGATGGCGTCGTGCCCGTCTGGCAAAGCGTATGGCGCAGTTTGTCGTCGCTCATCACGATTTCGAGCGGCGGCTCGATCGGTCGCGAAGGGTCGATGGTGCAACTCGCCGCCCTCGTGTCGTCGCTGATCGGGCGCTGGGTGCACTTCGATCCGCCGCGCCTGCGTCTGCTCGTCGCGTGCGGCGCGGCGGCCGGAATCACGTCGGCGTACAACGCGCCTATCGCCGGCGCGTTCTTCGTCACCGAACTCGTGCTCGGCTCGATGGCGATGGAAAGCTTCGGCCCGATCGTCGTCTCGTCGGTCGTCGCCAACATCACGATGCGCGAGTTCGCCGGCTACAGGCCGCCGTACGAGATGCCGGTGTTCCCGACCGTCACCGGCATCGAAGTGCTGCTCTTCGTCGTGCTCGGACTGCTCTGCGGCACGCTCGCGCCGCACTTCCTGCGGCTGCTCGCCGAATCGAAAAAACGCTTCTCGACCTTGCCCCTGCCCTTGCCCGTGCGCCTCGCGCTGGGCGGGCTGATCGTCGGCGTGATATCGATCTGGTGGCCCGAAGTCTGGGGCAACGGTTACGAAGTCGTGAACTCGCTGCTGCACGAACCGTGGACCTGGACCGCGCTGCTCACCGTGCTCGTCTTCAAGATCATCGCGACGGCGGCCACCGCCGGTTCGGGCGCGGTCGGCGGCATCTTCACGCCGACGCTCTTCGTCGGCGCGGTGCTCGGCTGTCTTTACGGCATCGGCGTGCATTCGATCTGGCCGGACTCCACGTCCGCGCCCTTCGCCTACGCGATGGTCGGCATGGGCGCGTTTCTCGCCGCGGCCACGCACGCGCCGCTCATGGCCATCCTGATGATCTTCGAGATGACGCTGTCGTATCAGGTCATGCTGCCGCTAATGGTTTCGTGCGTGATCGCGTACTTCATCGCGCGCACGTCCGAGCAGACGTCGATGTACGAAGTCACGCTGCGGCGCACGCGTGAAGAGAAAGAGCGCCTGCGTCTCGCCGCGACGCAGATGCGCGAGCTCGTCAAGCCCGCCGATACCGTCGTGCCGCTGTCCGCGAACATCAAGGACATGACGCGCGTGTTCCTCGAATATCCGGTGAAGTATCTGTACGTCGTCGATGACGCCGGGCGCTTTCAGGGCGTGGTGGCGCTGAAGAACATCACGTCGGATCTGCTCGACGACAAGACCTGCGCATCCAAAACCGCCGCGGATTATCTTCAGCCGGAATTCGACGTGCTCACGCCCGACATGTCGCTCGGCGAAGCACTGCAGCACTTCCTCGCGTTCCAGGGCGAACGCCTGCCGGTCATCGAAAAAAAGACGCAGCCGTTGCTGCTCGGCGTCGTGTACAAAACCTCACTTCTGGACGCATACTTCCGTCTGAACCCGACGTCGCGCTGAAACTGCGCAGCCGTGCAATTTCGCGGCGCGTCACGCTTCGCGTGCGCGCGTTTCGCGCGGGTCGGATCGACTTCACAATTCACTCGAAGTATGTCTGCGCGACGCCCACTCGTCGCGCCCGTGTGCGCGGCGCTGTCATGGTCCGAGCGCACGGCGGGTGGCGGAAATATCCATCGGCATAGGCTTTGCTTGGTCTTTTCTGCTGCCTACGTGAGGAGGGGTTGCCCGATGAAGACCTCAACGTTGTTGTCGATGGCTCTGGTTTCCGTCTCGTGCTATGCCGCGCCGCTGCACACGAGTTCGACCGACGAATCCACCGCCGCCATTGCCGCGACGCGCGCCGCGCTGCGCGTGAACGCCGCGCCCGTATCGCCGCCCGCGCCCGAAGTCGCGGCGCAGGATCTCGATCACGCGCGCTGGCGTCATGTGCCGCTGCCGAAATCGCGCACGCCGAGTCACGGCATGGCGAGCCAGACGATTCAGGTCCAGACCTGACGCGCCTCCTCATTCACTGACTCGACACCGGACCTCGGAATGACCGACACGCACGCAAAACACGCCTTGAACGACGAGCCGATCGACAACGAGATCGCCCAGGTATTACGTCTCGTGAAGTACCCCGCCAACAAGGACGCGATCGTCGATGCCGCGCGCGAGGCGGGCGTATCCAACGACGTCATCACCGTGTTCGACGGCCTGCCCGAGCAGGACTACACGGACGCGAATTCGGTCGAACAACTGCTGGGCAGCAACGGCGGTCCCGGCATTTCGATCTGAGCCTGGCGCGCGGCACGATCGCGATGCACGCGCTCGCCCGTCTTCGATCAGGTCGTACAAATCTTTATTCATCAGAGACTTAACGCGTCTACGCAAGGCTTTTCAACACTACTGTCCACAGAAATTGTGGATAAGTCGGGCATCGCATCGATGTCGCGCGCGCGAGCGAAAAAGTGGCGCGATGCGCGTCGCGCGGGGATTTCAGCGCGAAATCAAGAAACTAGATGAGTCACCAAGCGGTTTTCCACAGCCCTTTCCCCGTGCGCTGGGGATAAGTTATGCAAAGCCCGATACGCATTGATGCAACCTGAAGCGCGCATGACTTTTCCTTCGGCATCAGTCATTTAGCAGACTTTTAGGCGCGTTTTCAACAGGGTGCTCCCCAATCGATGGGGACAACATGTCCGCGCGCTGATGGCGAAAATTTATGTCCGCTTTGCTTTGTAATACAAAGTAAGCGGGTGGCATAATCCCGCCACTCGGGATTGCAAATCTTCGTCCTCATGCGCAGTCGCTTCCATCAACGAACGGGTTCACTGCTGGCATTGCTCGCAATGCTGCTGATCACGTTCGCGCCGATGGTCTCGCAACTGATCGCCGCCAGCGCGCATGCCGACGAACTCACCGCCGAGCTCTGTTCGGCGCATGCGTCGACAGTCGAGCGTTGGGGCGGTCATCATTCGACGCATTCGACAGACACGCTCGCGCATCTCGACGACCAGGCTTGCGGCTACTGTCACTTCTTCGCGCACGCGCCCGCCATCTCCGCTGCACGCGCCCCCGCAGCGCTCGACGTTCCTGCACGCCGCAGCGTCGCGGTCGCGCGGATTCGCATCGAGCGTCCCGCGCCTCCTTTCACCACTGCGCAGCCTCGCGCCCCTCCGGTTCTCGTCTGATTTCGTTCTAACGAATCGATGCCTTTCGCGGCATCGAACGGCGCCGCGCGTCCATCGCGTCGCGCCGCGCTCATTCATCACGAATTCGAAGAAGAACCATGCTCACTTTCAGCAAGGGGCGGCGTCGTGCCGTCCGCACACGCAGAAGCGAGGACGCTGCCATGAAGCGACTCGCCCGACAACGCGCCCTCATGACGGGCCTCACCGCGCTCGCCGCGACCCGCGCATTCGCGCAGGCCGAACCCGCGACGCTTCCCGCCGTCATCGTTCAAGGACAGGCGCAACATTCGCTGACATCGCAAAACGTCGCCGATCAGAAGCGCACGCTCGACGCGACGGTCGGCTCGGTCGGCTTCGTCGATAGCGCCGATTACCAGAACACCTACGCCTTCACGTTGCGCGACGTCCTCAAGAACGTGCCCGGCGTGTTCGTGCAGAACCGCTACGGCCAGGAGTTGCGCCTCTCGATTCGCGGCTCGGGCCTCGCGCGCGGCTATCACACGCGCGGGCTGGAGATACTGCAGGACGGCATCCCGACCAATCTCGCCGATGGCAGCGGCGACTACTATCAGATCGACCCGCTCGCGCTGCAATCCGTCGATGTCTACAAGGGCGGCAACGGCCTCGCGTACGGCTCGTCGATGATGGGCGGCGCGATCGATTTCGTCACGCCTTCCGCCTACACCGCCGATGCGCCGAACATCGTGCGGCTCGAAGGCGGCAGCTTCGGCACGATCCGGGGCAGCGCGCAGTTTTCGCGCGTGATGGGTCCGCTGGATTTCATCGGCACTTTCTCGGTGAATCATGCGGACGGTTATCGCGATCACGAGCGCGGCCAGTACGAGCAGTTCAACGCGAATATCGGCTATCGATTCTCGCCGGATGTGGAGACGCGCTTCTATCTCGGCGCGTATGTCGTCGATCAGCAGCTTCCCGGCACGCTCTCGCTTTCCGACGCGCTCAACAATCCGACGAAGGCATCCGCGAGCGCGCTGGCGGGCGATCAGGCGCGCGATACGCGCACCGAGCGCATCGCCAACAAGACGACCGTCAAGCTCGATGTCGGCCAGCTCGATATCGTCACGTGGGCAATCCACAAGAGTCTGTATCACCCGATCTTCCAGGTCATCGATCAGGACGGCTGGACCTACGGCATCGCGCCGCGCTATACCGCGACGTTCAACGTGAGCGGGATGCGCAACGATGTCATCGCGGGCGCGCGTTTCTTCGGCGGCAACACGCAGGCGCGGCAGTACGTGAACGTGTCGGGCAACGAAGGCGCGCAAACGCTCGATTCGACGCAAAGCGCCTACAACTACGAGGCGTACGTCGAAGACCGTCTGTTCTTCCTGCCGACCGTCGCGCTGATGGCCGGCTTCAAGGCGTTGCGCGACGTGCGCAAGTATGTCGATCACGGCGGGCTCGCGGCCGATCCGAACTACAAGTCGGCTAGCGAGACCTTCAGCGGCGTGAATCCGAAGCTCGGATTGATGTGGCAGCCGAATCGCGACATCCAGGCGTATGTGGACATTACGCGCAGCCAGGACGTGCCGGATTTCGGCGATCTCACGCAGACCTTTTCGAGCACGACGCAATTCACGCCGCTCACGTCGCAGCATGCGTGGACGCTCGAGCTCGGCACGCGCGGCACGCGCGATCGCGTGAGCTGGGACGTCACCGCGTATCGCTCGCTCGTGCGCGACCAGTTGCTTCAGTACACGACGAATCCCGACATACCGGCATCGACGTTCAATGCGAACAAGACGGTGCTGCAGGGCATCGAAGCCGGCGTATCGGTCGATGTGTGGCGCGACGTCACGCACGCGGGCGCGGGCGACAGGATCACGCTGTCGGGCTTGTGGAACCTGAGCGATTTCCGCTTCAAGGACGATCCGCAGTACGGCAACAACCGCATCGCGGGCGTGCCGGTGAACGTGTTGCGCGCCGTGCTCGGCTATGCGCGGCCGAACGGCTTTCACATTTCCGCATCCGTCGACTGGGTGCCGGCGGGCGCGTGGGCCGACGACGCCAACACGTTGCGCGTGCCGGGCTATACGCTCATCGGCGTGCAGGCGGGGATGGACTTTCGCAACGGCCTCTCGGTGTTTCTCGACGCGCGCAATCTGACCAACAAGCGCTACGTGAGCGACATCAGCACGATCGCGGATGCGCGCACCGCGTCGTCGACCGCGATCTTCTATCCGGGCGAAGGCCGCAGCATCTTCGCGGGCGTGCGCTACGCGTTCTGAGCGCGCGGCGGCGACTTAGCTGCCGCGGTACTGCGCGGCGCTGGCGGGCGCCGGCGCCGCCGGCTTCTTCGCGTCCTTATCCTTGGACTTGGCCACGCCGGTCGCCGCCGCATCCGACGACATGTACGCCGGCGCCGCCTTCGCCTTCTGCTTCTGCCCTGCGGGCGGCGCGGTCGGCGCTTTGCCGATATCGGCGAGCATCTGCTGGCAAGGCAGCGGCTTGTTGTTGCTCGGCGCGATGAGCGGAATCAGCGCCGCGAACGGATTGATGAGACCGAGACCCACGGCGGCCGCGCCGCGCAGCGCGAGCACCGGACTCACGCCGACGTGCGGATCCTTGAACGTGCCCTTCACGTACAGCGGCGAGCGCAGGGAGAAAATGCGCAGGCCCTTCGTGTGCGGATGGATGCCGAGATCCATGTCCTCGGTCTTCAGATTGATCGTGCCGTCGACATTGATGACGGCATCGTCGGTATCGAGCGCGAACACGCGCGAATCGAGCACGCCGTCGGTCACGACGAAATCCGCCGCCGCGCAGTTGATGTTCACGTCGCGCTTGCCGAAGAGCTTCTCGTAGACCACGTTCGCCACGTTCAGCCCCGCCGCTTCCATATACAGACGGCTCACGGTGCCTTCCGTGATGAGCGCCTTCACCTCGCCGTTCGATGTCGCCGCGAGCGCTGCGGGTGAATTGCCGGTCGCGGAAAGCGCGGCGTCGCCGTTGACCTCGCCGAGCGCGGATTGCATCGTCTTCACGGTCGGGAACAGCTGCTTGAGCTTCAGATGCCGCGCCTGCGCGGACACGCGGCCCTTGAGCGGCGCGGCGCTGCCGTCGAGATGAATGTTCGATGCGAGCGAGCCGCCCGCCACGCCGAACTTGAGCGGCTCGAACGACAGCACGCCGTCGTTCATGATGACGTGCGTGTACAGATCGGTGATCGGCAGATCAGGATCCTTGATGATGCGCTGGCCGGTGAACTTGACGTCGGCATCGATGGCCTTCCAGCGATCGGTCTTGAACTCTTCGGTCGGCAGCGCCTTCGACGAAGGCTGCTTCTCCGTCTCGCCGCGCTTCGCCTTGCTCGCGTTCGAATCGGCACCGATGATCGGCGCGAGATCCTTGAACTGCAGCAGATGCGACACGAGCTCGCCCTTCAGGAGCGGACGCGGCTTCTTGCCCGCATAGACGAGCGAACCGTTGATATCGCTGCCGCCGACGCGCCCGGTGAAGTTCTCGTAGTGGAACACGTTGCCGTCCTCGCGGAACTGGCCGGTCAGACGCCCTTCGGTCGCGAACGGCGGCGTTTCGGGCAAGGTCACGCCCGTGAACGGATACAGATGCGCCATGCTCACCGCCTGAACCCACAGGCGCAGATCGAGCGCGGCCAGATGCGCCGGATCGGTCACGGTGCCGACGAACGCGATATGCGTGTCGCCGAGGCGCACGTCCGCCTGAACCGGGAACGGGCGCTTCGCGTCCTGCACGGCGAGCACGCCGCCGAGCTTGCCTTCGCCCGAAACCTTGCCGTTGTTGTACGTGCCCTTCACGGTCCAGCCGAATGCGTACGGCGGAATCGGCGGTTTCGGGCCTTCCTTGGTCGTGATGCTGGTATTGGCCGACGTGCTCGCCGGATTCGGCGCCGATGCGTTCGCCGCAGCCGCCGCCGATGCAGCCGACGCCGCCGACGCTTCCGAGGCCGCGGCCGCATCCGCTTGTTTGTTGAGCTTCGCCGCGCCGCTCTTGCCGACCATTTCCGCCGACGACTTCGCCGACGCCGCTTCCTGCTGCTTCATCACCTCGCCGATCGGCACGGCCTGGCCGAGCGTATCGATGACGACCTGCATCTCGGCCTTCGTGACTTCATCGTGGATATCGACGGTGCCCTTCGCGAGTGAAATATCGCCGAGCTTGAGATTCCAGGTCGACGGCTCGGTCGATTGCTTGAACTTGAACGTCCAGTTATTGCGATTGTCCTTGAGCCGCTCGACATCGATCGACGGATTCACGAGATTGATCGTCGGAATCACGATGTCGTGCGCGAGCAGCGGCAGCACTTCGACCTGGAAGTCGATTTCATCGAGCGTGGCGAAGTGCTGCTGGCGCGCCCAGTCCGGATTCGCGATCGTGATTTTTTCAGCGGAGAAGCGCGGCCACGGCACCCAGCGTTTCCAGCCCGTCTCGTTTGGCGGACGCTGCCAGCCGACTTTCAGATCGCCGGTGATTTCGAAGCGGCGGCCGATTGCTTCCGATACCTTGTCGTCCACCCAGGGCCGCAGCCGGTTCCAGTCGAACGTCAGAAAAATGACCACCAGTATTGCGATCAGAACCGCCAGAACGGCAAAAATCCATGCGACGATCCTTCCGATTTTTTTTCCGGTCGTTCGGGCCTGCGCCATGACGGCTCCATCCTTTTTTGCTGATTATGATTGCGGCAGCACATCGTGTGCCCGCGGCTTATGCGTCCGCTGAATGCCGAATGTCCGTAAGATGCTCATCCAAAGAACGACACACACACCCACGATGCAGGACGCGACATCGACCGAACTGGTCGCCACGCATGGCGTGATGCGCCGGGACGCCGCGCGCGGCACGGTGCTGCTGCATGCCACGGATTTCGCACTCGACAAAAGCCAGCGCGCCGCGATCACCGGACCGTCGGGCTCGGGCAAGAGCGTGTTTCTGCGCACGCTCGCGCTGCTCGATGCGTGCGATGCCGGTTTCGTTACGTGGCGCGGCGAGCGCATCGCGCGTGCGCAGATTCCGGCTTACAGGCGGCGCGTCGCGTATATCGCGCAACGGCCCGCGATGCTCGACGGCACCGTCGAAGACAATTTGCGCTATCCGTTTTCGCTGAAGGCTTATCGCGACGCGCATTTCGATCGCGATATCGCGATGCGGCTCGCGCAGGCGGCCGGACGCAACGCGGACTTCCTCGACAAGTTCGCAAGCGATCTGTCCGGCGGCGAGGCGCAGATCGCCGCGCTCGTGCGCGTGCTGCAACTCGCGCCCGACGTGCTGCTGCTCGACGAACCGACCGCATCGCTCGATCCGGCGTCGGCACGCTCGATCGAAGCGCTCGTGGCCGCGTGGTTCGACGCCGATGAAGCGCGCGCGTGCATCTGGGTATCGCACGATCCGGATCAGGCGCGGCGCGTCGCCACGCGTCATCTGACGATGAACGCGGGCGTACTCGGCGAGGACAAGCGATGAGCGGCTATCAGAACCTCAGTCTCTTCGATATCGGCCTGGCGGCGGCGCTGATCGTCGTCAATGGCGCGCTGTCGGTTGCGCTCGACCTCGGTCTCGAACGCAAGCTCTTCGTCGCCGCGATCCGCACCGTCGTGCAATTGCTGCTGATTGGATACGTGCTCGGCTGGGTGTTCGCGTTCAATCGCTGGTATGTCGTGCTGCCGCTGATGGCGCTGATGACGGTCATCGCCGGATTCGCCGCCTCCGATCGCGGACGGCGCACTTATCGCGGACAGCGCGCGGACAGCATCCTGTCGATTTGGGGCAGTTCGTGGCTGATCGGCGCGTTCGGGCTGTTCGTCGTGATCCGGATTCATCCGTGGTATGAGCCGCAATACGCGATTCCGATCCTCGGGATGATCCTCGGCAATTGCCTGACGGGCGTGTCGCTCGGCATCGAGCGCATGACGGAAGAACTGACTTCGGGACGCGCGGCGGTCGAGATGTCGCTCGCACTCGGCGCCTCGCGCTGGGAAGCGGCGCAGAGACCCGCGCGCCAGGCCGTGCGCGCGGGCATGATTCCGACGTTGAATCAGATGGCCGTGGTCGGTCTCGTCAGCCTTCCCGGCATGATGACCGGCCAGGTGCTCGCCGGGCAGTCGCCATTGCAGGCGGTGCGGTATCAGATCGTCATCATGTTTCTGATTGCGGCGGGCTCGGGGCTCGGCGTGGTCGGGGCCGTCGTGCTGACGTATCGGCGGCTGTTTTCGCGGGACCATCGGTTCATGGCGTCGAAGCTCGTCGAACGAAAAGCCCGCAAACGCGCCGCGTAGCTCACTCGCCGTTGTACGCCCGCTCGAGCGCCGGGAGATCGAGCTTGATCATCCCTTGCATCGCTTTCATGGTGCGGTCGGCTTTCACCGGGTCCGGGTCCTGCAACATGCCGAGCAGACGCGTCGGCGCAACTTGCCACGTCACGCCGAAGCGGTCCGTGAGCCAGCCGCAGGCCAGCGAACGGCCGCCGTCCATCAGCTTGTCCCAGTAATGGTCGACTTCTTCCTGCGACTCGCACTTGATGAACATAGAAACGGCCGGCGTGAACGCGAACTCCGGATTGCCGTTCAGCGCGAGGAAGTCTTCGCCTTCGAGCTCGAACATCACGGCGATGACGCTGCCGACCGGCTTCGGGCCCGACTCGGTGCTGCGCATGATGTCCTTGATGCGCGCGTTCCTGAACGTGCTGACATAAAAGTTCGCTGCCTCTTCGGCGTTGCCGCCTTGGAACCACAGACAGGGCGAAATCTTGTGCATGTGCGTTGCTCCGTTCTCACTAGCGTGCGTGGTTTCGTTCATTGACCGCAAGGCTGCTGCGCCATCGCCTGCTTCATTTCTTCCGGCGTCATGTCACGCGTATGCGTCGCGACCGACCATTGATGACCGAACGGGTCTTCGAGACGCCCGTAGCGGTCGCCCCAGAACATGTCGGCGACGGGCATCGTGACTTTCGCGCCGGCGCTTTCGGCCTGCTTCACGGTGGCGTCGGCGTCTTCGACATACAGGTGAATCGTGACCGGCGATCCGTTCAACGCCTTCGGACCGACCGAGCCGAATTGCGGGAACTCATCGACGAGCATCAGCATGGAATCGCCGATTTTGACCATCGCGTGCATGAGCTTGCCGTCGGGCCCGGGCATGCGGCCCAGCTCGATGGCGTTGAACGCGCGCTTGTAGAACTCGATCGCTTCTGCGGCGCCCGCGCACACGAGATGCGGGGTCAGCGAACGCATGCCTTCGGGAATCGGCTTGACGGCGGATTGGGACATGTCGGCTCCGTGTAGTGAGTGAGCGCGCCGGGTTTGGCGCGGTCTCATAGCCTACGACGAACGGGCCGCGCGCGAATCGACACAAGCCCGCAGACGCCTGTCAAATTTCTTCGACCGGCGCGCGCCGATAGCTTATTTCGAATGCTGTTCCGCGAGCGATTGAATCAGCGCTTCGAGCCGCGAGAAATTGACCGGCTTGGTCAGATGATCGCGAAAACCGGCTTCGCGGCAACGGCGGATGTCCTCGTCCATGCCGTAGCCCGTGATCGCCACCGACGGCTTGTCGGGCTGCAGGTTCTGCCACGCGCGCGCGATATCGAGTCCGCTGCCGTCCGGCAGGCCGATATCGCTGACGAGCAGATCGAACGGCCCGCTCTTCGCGCGTTCGAGCGCCTGAGCGACCGTTACGGCAACCGACACTTCGTGGCCGAGCATTTCGAGCACTTCGGCCATCGCCGACGACGTCTGCTCGTTGTCCTCCACGAGCAGTACCTTGAGCGCGCGTCCCTGTTCCCGGCTCGCGGCTTCGATGAGCGGCTCGTCCTCGCGCGCGGGTTGCAGTTTCGCGAGCGGCAGCGTCAGCGTGAAGCGCGCGCCCGCGTCGCGGCCTTCGCTGTAGGCCGAAAGCGTGCCGCCGTGCTTCTGCGCGAGCGTGCTCGCGATCGCGAGACCGAGCCCGAGGCCGCCGAACGAGCGCGTGATGGAATCGTCGGCCTGTTCGAACGCCGAGAAAATGCGCGGCAACGCCTCCGCGCTGATGCCGATGCCGCTGTCCGTCACGGAAACGGCGATCGTCGACGGATCCGGATTCCAGGTCCGCACGTCGATGCGCCCGCCCGCCGGCGTGAACTTCACCGCGTTCTTCATCAGATTCCAGATGATCTGCTGAAGGCGCGCCGCGTCGCCGAGCACGACGAACCGGCCCGCGTCGAAATGCGTTTCGAGCGTGAGGCTCTTCGCGCGCAGATCGGCTTCGGACATGTCGAGCGCGCTCGTCAGCAAGGTATCGAGCGCGACGCTCGCGAAATTCAGCGACAGCTTGCCGCGCGCGATGCTCGTGAGATCGAGCAGATCGTCGATGAGGCGCGCTTCCAGCTCGACATTGCGGCGGATGAGATCGAGCGTCGGATGCGCCTCGCGCGGCAGCGAGTGCTTCATTTCGAGCAGGCGCACGGCGGCGAGAATCGGCGTGAGCGGCGTGCGCAGTTCATGCGAGAGCACCGCCAGAAAATGGTCCTTCGCGCGATTCGCCGATTCCGCCTGATCCTTTGCGAGCCGCAGCGCGTCGGCGGCCATGTGGGCGTCGGTCGCGTCGCGCACGATCTTCGAAAAGCCGATCAGTTCGTCGTGCTCGCTGCGGATCGCCGTCGTCACGCCCGAGGCGAAAAACGAATGGCCATCCTTGCGCCAGAGCCAGCGGTCGTCGCTCGCGCTGCCTTCGCGCCGCGCGGTTTCCAGCTCGGCGTCGAACACGCCGCCCTCGCGATCTTCCTGCGCATAGAAGATGTTCGCGGACTGGCCGAGCACGTCCTGCGCGGGAAAGCCCAGAATGCGCTCCGACGCCGCGTTCCATGTGCGGATGCGGCCTTCGGGATCGAGCGTGATGACCGCGTAATCCTTCAGCGCATCGATGAGCAGGCGGAAATGCGTCTCCGTTTCGCGCAACGCCCGCTCGACGGCGATGCGTTGCGCGCGCTCGGCGCTCTCGCGCATCGCGCGGCGCACGACGGCGGGCAGCCGCTGCAGGCGCTGTTTCAGCACGTAATCGGTTGCGCCGCGCTTGAGCATATCGACGGCATGCTCTTCGCCGAGCAAGCCCGACACGAAGATGAACGGCGTGTCCGGGGAACGCTCGCTCGCGATCGTGAGCGCCTCGATGCCCGAGAAGGTCGGCATCACGAAGTCGGCGAGGATCACGTCGAAGCGCTTTTTCTCCAGCTCGGCGATGAACGCCGCGGAGTCGTACACGATCGACGCCTCGACCGCATAGTCCGCGCGTTCGAGCTGGGCGATCGTCAGCTCCGCATCGAGTGCGTTGTCTTCGACGAGAAGCAGATGCAGAGGCTGCATGATCTAGGCGTCCTCTTGAAAGGACGCTTGCGGGCGCACCGGCCGGGACGGATTCGTGCTCATGGGCGCAGCGGTCATTGCGCGGGCGGCGGGCGGCGAAAGCGCGTCGAGCCCGGCGGCGGCTCGTTGAGCACGGCCCAGAACACGCCGAGATCGCTGATCGCCTCGACGAATTCGGCGAATTCCACCGGCTTCACCACATATGCGTTGACGCCGAGTTCATAGCTGCGGATGAGATCCTGCTCCTCGCGCGACGACGTGAGCATGACCACCGGCACGCTCTTCAGCGATGCGTTCGAGCGGATCATGTCGAGCACTTCGAGGCCGTCGATCTTCGGCAGCTTCAGGTCGAGCAGGATCACCGCCGGATTGCCGGGCGCGCGCTCCTTCCACTCGCCTTCGGACGTGAGATAGTCGATGGCTTCCTGACCGTCGCGCGCCACGATCACCTCGTTGGCGAGCTGACTCTTGTCGAGCGCGACGAGCGTGAGCTCGAGATCGTTCGGATTGTCTTCGACGAGCAATATCGGTTTAAGCATGGTTTTTTCTTGACTTTGTATTTGGCGCGCCTTGCGTCCCGTTCGCGTTGCGGAATGTCACGGGCAGCGAGAAATAGAATACCGCGCCCTCTCCCAGCCGCCCTTCGGCCCACGTGCGCCCGTCATGACGCTCGATGATGCGCCGCACGTTGGCGAGCCCGATGCCCGTGCCCTCGAACTCTTCCGCGCGATGTAGGCGCTGGAACACCCCGAACAGCTTCGCGCCGTACTTCATGTCGAAGCCGACGCCGTTGTCGCGCACGCCGATCACGTATTCGTCGCCGCTTCGGGTCGCGAATATCTCGATTTTCGCCGATTCCCGCGTCCGCGTATATTTCACCGCGTTCGATATCAGGTTGCGCACCGCAAGCTGAAGGAAAGCGGCGTCGCCGGTCACGCGCGGCAGATCGCCGATCACCCATTCGATGCTTCTTCCGGAGCCTTCCACCTCGACTTCCTGCACGACCGACTTCACGAGCAGGCCGAGATCGACCGGCGCGGGCCGGAGCGCGGCGCGGCCCATCTGCGAGAACGTCAGCAGGTCGTCGACGAGCGTGCCCGCGAAACGCGCAGATTCCAGCATGTTGTTGAGAAACCGCCGGCTCTTGTCCGACATGCGCTCGCCTTCCTGCTCGCGCAGAAGATCGCCATATCCGGCGATATGGCGCAACGGCGCGCGCAGATCATGCGATACCGAATACGAGAACGCCTCCAGCTCCTTGTTCGCGCGCGTGAGTTCGGTCGCGAGTTCCGCGCGCTCTTCCGCGCGGCGCAGCACGATGTTCAGCAGCGCGCCGCGCAGTTCGGCGGCGATTTCGAGCTCGCTCTGACGCCACAGCGCCGAATGGCCGCGCACCGTTTCGAGCCACGGCGAAAAGCTCGTGCGCGGCGCGCTCGAGCCATCCGCGCTTTCGATCTTGACCGGCTCGCCCGCCCATTCGATCGTCTGCATCAGTTCGGGACGGAACCAAAGCAAATAGTTGCGGAAGATCTGCGAGACCGGCACCGCGAGCACGCCGCACGCCTTGTCTGCGTGCGCCTTGGCGGGCGGCCATTCGCGCGCGAGCGAATCCGTCGCCCACACGCCGGAGGTGTTTTCCGCGAGCCAGTGCGTGAGCGCGCGCACGGTGTCCTCGTCGGGCGTCGCGCCGAGCAGCGTGACCTGATCGTCGAAGACGATCGCCGCGCCCGCGGAACGCGCGAAACTCAGTACGTCGCCCGGCACGGCGCGCAAGCCGGCGACGAAGTTCTCGTGCTCGCCCATCGCCGAAATCAGGCGGCTCATCGTGCGGCGCAGCGCGCTCAGATATTCGCCCTCGGCGCGCTCTTCCTTCGCTTCGATCTGCAAGGACAGCATGTGCCCGAGATGCTCGACCGCGACGCGCGTATTGAACGGCACGATGCGCGCGCTGTGATCGTGACACGAGATGAGTCCCCACAACTGTCCCCGCACGACGATCGACACGGACATCGACGCATGCGTGCCCATGTTGCGCATGTACTCCAGATGCACGGGCGAGAAGCTGCGCAGCGTCGCAAACGTGAGATCGGTGGGGCGGCCGGTGACGGGATTCACGCTCGGCACGAGGCGCGCGGGCGTGTAGTCGACATCGGCGACGAGGCGGATACGGTTCTTCAGATACAGCGCGCGCGCCTGACGCGGAATGTCCGACGCCGGGAAGAACTGATGCAGGAACGACGGATAACTCGCGTCGCGGTCCTCCGCGAGCACGTGGCTGCGGCCTTCCTCGTCGAAGCTATAGAGCATCACGCGGCCGAAGCCCGTGATCGCCCGCACTTCGCGCACGGCGAGCTCCGCGAGCGCCTGCACGCTGCCGCCCTCCTGCAGCCCGCGCGCGAACGTGCGGACGAGCGGATACATCGACGCGAACGCATCGCCCGTCGCGGCGGCGGTCTCCATCTCGACGATGAGCGTGCCGTCATGACGATGTATCGTCACATCGAGGCGCAACGCCTTATCGGACGACGACGGCGCGAGATCGATCGGGCCGATGTAAAGCGGCGCGTCGTCGAGCGCGGACGTGGCGGCCGCCTGCCCGATGCGCTGCGCGCCCGCCGCGCCGAGCACGACATCGAGCGGAGCGCCGAGCAGTTCGTCGACACCCGCGTTCGTCAGCGAGACGAGGTTCTCGCTGACCTGCAGGATGTGCAGATCGTCGGACAGCACGAGCAGAAATCCATGCGGCTGGATGCCGCCGGGAATGTGGATCGGCTCGGCATCGCAGTCCTGGCTGGCGACGCCCGAGCTGAGCGTGCGCCGGCGCGCTTCGGCATCGGGCGGTCCTTGCGATGCTTCGCGCACGGCCCTCGCCCCGATGGGCGGCTCGCTCGCGGACTCGCTCATGAACCCGCTCCCGGCGCGGGCTGCGAATACTCGATGCCGATTGCTTCAGGACACAGCCACGCTTGCAGACTTTCGAACGTCGCGATGGCGGCTTTCACCGCATCGTCGTGAAGGCGTTCGGGCACGCTTGCCGCCGCGGTCTCGCGAAACGCGTTCCACATGCTGCCCGTGCGCGGGCCGTAGCCGTCGAAATACGCGTTGCCGATGCCCGGCGCGAGATCGAGACGCGCGGCCACATGCGGCGCGATGAAGCGGCCGCCGAGCGTGCTGCCTTCCATCACGTACATTGAGCCGATGGCATCGCCGATGTTGTCCATACGCGGCAGGTCATCGCGCGCGCCGGCTTGCGGCAGCGATCCGGCGGACGGCGTTTCACCCGTCAGCGCGGCGAGATCGGCGGCGAGGAGCGACGCCTTGCGGCGCGCATCGAAAAAGTCCGCGAGCGACGACGGCAGGCACGCGGCCGCCGCGTCTTCCCACGGCGCGACGTAACCATAGAATCGTTCGAGCAGCGCGATGTATTCGTCGCGCTGAAGGTCGTCCCGCATCAGGTCGAGCGCATTCTCCAGCCGCGCGTGGCACGCAGCGGTTTCGTTCTTCAGACGGGACAGAAGGTCGAGTGGCATGTTCCGTTGTGTTGGCTTCAGTCCGCAAAGCGGTCATGGGATGCAAGCATCGGAAGGGCTTACCGGTTTGCGCGCTTGTTGAAATACGCGCATCGGTAGAAAAAACGCGGCGAACGTTGCGTTCAAGCCCGCTCCCGATCAACGAATCATTCTACGCAAGCGGCCCGCGCGCTGCCATCCGCGAAGGCTTTTCACCGTTCGGTTCAGCGCTCCTTCGACTGCCCTTCGCCGCTGTTCGCATTCGCATGTTCGTCGCGCTGCGTGTCGCGCTG
Source organism: Caballeronia sp. ATUFL_F2_KS9A (assembly GCF_023630765.1). Lineage (NCBI taxonomy): Bacteria > Pseudomonadati > Pseudomonadota > Betaproteobacteria > Burkholderiales > Burkholderiaceae > Caballeronia > Caballeronia sp. ATUFL_F2_KS9A. The sequence continues at coordinate 55,794 of NZ_JALQEK010000006.1, forward strand.
ATAGTCGCCGCCGCCGCGCCGGTCCGTGTCGACGAGACCGTGTTCGAGGTCCTCGTGCGCCTGCTTGCCAACATCGCGCGCGCCATGTTCGCGTTGCGATTCGACGTTCTGATCCGCCTCGTGAGGCAGCGGCGCGTTCGACGCATCGTCGCGCGCCTGCTTCTCGCGATCCTTGCTCGCCATTTCGCGTCCGCGTTCGGGCACGCTCTCCGGGCCCGCGCTCGCCTGCTTCATGTTCGTCTCCTTGTGAACGCTCACTTGCGCGATGCGTTCATGCCAAGCCGCTTCTTCATCTCCGCCGTGAGCCGCTGACGCGCCTTGTCATAGCCCGCCCACGGATCGCTCTTCAGCGCATCGAGCCGCTCGCGCACGTTGCCGATATGCCATTGGTCGCCGCTCGTGACGGAATCGAGTTCGTCCCAGGCAAGCGGCATCGATGCGCCGAGCCCCGGCCGCGCGCGCAGCGAGAATGCGGCGACCGTGCTGGAGCCGCGGTTGTTGCGCAGATAGTCGATGAAGATCTTGCCCTTGCGATTCTGCATGCCCATTTTCGCGGAGAAGAGCTTGGGCAGCGTGCTCGCCATATGCTGCGCGACGGCCTGCGAGAAATCCTTCATGTCGTCCCAGCTCGCCTGCTTCGCAAGCGGCACGACCACATGAAAGCCCTTGCCGCCGCTCGTCTTGCAGAACGACGTGAGACCGAGCTCGACGAGCAGATCCTTCGTGAGCTTCGCGGCCTCGATCATGCGTTCCCAGCCGACGCCTTCGCCCGGATCGAGATCGAAGATCATGCGATCCGGCTTCTCGATGTTCGACGCCACCGCGTTCCACGTATGCAGCTCGATCGTGCCCATCTGCGCGGTGCCGACGAGCGCCTGCGACGATTCGATCGTGAGCAGCGGCGGATGTCCCGGATCGATATCGGGATGCTGCGTGATATGCGGAATCGCGAGCTTCGCGCTGTGCTTCTGAAAGAACAGCTCGCCGCCGATGTCTTCCGGCGCGCGCACGAGCGACACCGGCCGATCCTTCAGATGCGGCAGCATCCAGTCGGCGACCGACGCGTAATACTCGACGACGTCGAGCTTGGTCAGCCCCGTCGATTTGTCGATCACGCGATCCGGATGGCTGATCTTCACGCCTTCGATTTCAGCCGGACTCGCCTTGGCCTTTTTCGCGGCCGTCGTCTTCTTCGCCGCGATTTTCTTTGCCGCGACTTTCTTCGCGGCCACGGGCTCTTCCTTCACGATCTGACGAGCGGGTTTATCGTCCCGCAAACTGACGAACGATGCTTGTCGCACGATGCGCTCCTTGGTCCATTCCGCGAAATTGCATTCGGCCACGAGCTCGGGCTTCACCCAATGCACGGGCGTGCGGCTGCGTTCCTGCGGCTCGCTTGCAAAGGGCATGCGTTGAGTCTCGCGCTTGTCGAGTTCCTTCTTCACCGCGACGAGCGTCGCGTGATCGAAGCCGCTGCCGACGCGCCCTGCGTACTGCAACTTGCCGTCCGTATCGTAGACGCCGAGCAGCAGCGCGCCGAACTGCCCGCGGCTGCCAGAGGGCTCCGAATAGCCGCCGATCACGAATTCCTGGCGGCGTCTGCACTTGAGCTTGATCCACGACGCACTGCGCCCCGAGACATAGGTGCTGTCGATCCGCTTGCCGATGATGCCTTCCAGCGCCATGTCGCAAGCGCTCTTGAGCAGGTCGTCGGCGTGAAAGGCGAAGTCTTGCGAGAAGCGCAGCACCGGATCGTCGAGCGGCTCGATGACCGCCTTCAGGATCGCGCGGCGTTGCACGAGCGGCACGTTGCGCAAGTCGTAGCCGTTCAGATACGGCACGTCGAAGAAATAGACGACGATGTCTTGCGGGCGCCCCACGTCGAATGCGTTCTGCAGCGCCTGGAAGTCGGGCAAGCCGCGCTCGTCGAGCACCACGGCTTCGCCGTCCAGCCAGCCACTTTCGATATCGAGCTTGTCGAGCGCCTTCACCTGCTTCGAGAACTTCGCGGTCCAGTCGTTGCCGTTGCGCGTATAGATGCGAACTTCGCGCTTGCCCTTCACCGTTTCGATGCGCGCGAGCACGCGATAGCCATCGAACTTTATTTCGTATCCCCAATCATCTCCGGGCGGCGCGGCATCGACGAGCGTGGCGAGTTGCGGCTTGAGCGTCGCGGGCAGCTTCGCCTTTTGCGCGCCTTCGATCGCCGGTTCGTGCGACAACGTGCGCAACGACTCGGCGTTGCGATTCGCGACGATATCCGGATGCGCGTGACCATTCCCCGCCTTCGCTGCTTTCGCCGAGGTCTTGCGCGCCGGCGCTTTCTTCGCGCCCGCCTTGCGTTCGTTGCGCTCGCGCAGCGCACCGGTTTCGTCGCGTGCGCCGAGCGAATCGGACAGCACGCTGCCGGGTTTCTCCAGCAAGATGTCGTACTCGGCTTCGGGACGCGCTTCGTCGTCACGCTCCTTGATGAGCAGCCATTGCTCCTTGTCGCCGCTGCCGCGCATGTGGCTTTTCACGAGCGTCCAGCCGCCGTGCAGCTTTTCGCCGTCGAGCGTGAACTTGAGCTTGCCCTTTGCATACTCGCGCGCCGCGTCCTCGACGCTGCCCGATTGCGGCGCCCAGGTCCCGCGATCCCACACGATGACGCTGCCCGCGCCGTAGTTGCCTTCGGGAATCTCGCCTTCGAACGAGCCGTAATCGAGCGGATGATCTTCGACGTGCACCGCCAGCCGCTTCACCGACGGATCGAGACTCGGCCCTTTCGGCACCGCCCATGATTTGAGCGTGCCATCGAGTTCGAGACGGAAGTCGTAATGCAAGCGGCGCGCGTCGTGTTCCTGAATCACGAAGGACAGCGCGCTTTGCGTGGCCTTTTTCGCGCGCGCGCCGCGCTTCGTGGCGCCGGACGGCTCCGGCGTCTTGTCGAAACGCCGCATCCGTTGATAGGTTTCGAGTTTCTCAGCCATCGTCGTTGGGTCGTGCGCTTATGCGCGTTTGCGGCGCGTCGTCTTGCGTGCCGGACGCGCGGTTTCCTCGCCGCTTTCGTCGCCCGAATCGTCCTCGGATTGCGCGGCCTTGCCGCCGCGTTTCGCCGCGCCGCCTTTCTTCAGGCTGCGCTTGAGCAGTTCGGACAAGTCGAGGATGTCGGCGGATGCCTTTTCCTCGCCACCTTCGTCAATCTTCATCACCTCGGCAACCTTGCCTTCCTTCACCTTCCTGTCGACGAGCGCCATGATGTCGTCCTTGAAGGTGTCGTGATACTTCGTCGGGTCCCAGGTGTCGCTCATGTCGTCGATGAGACGCTTGGCCATTTCGAGTTCCTTCGGCGTGACGCCGGCCTTTTTCGTGTCTTCGTCCGGGAACTTGAACTGGCTGAAGTCGCGCACTTCGTCGCCCCAGCGCAGCGTGTTGAGCGCGAGCGCGGGGCCGACCGGAATCAGCGCCGCCAGATGCTGCTTGTTGTGCAGCACGACGCTCGCGATGCCGACCTTGCCCGTATCCTTCAGCGCATCGCGAAGCAGCGCGTAGACCTTTTCGCCTTTGCGATCGGGCGCGAGGTAGTACGGCGTATCGAGCGAGAGGAACGAGATCTCGGGCGCATCGACGAAGGCGAGAATATCGACCGTCTGCGTCGATTCGGGATTGGCCGCGCGGATTTCGGCGTCGGTCATCACGACGTACTTGCCCTTCTCGTATTCGAAGCCGCGCACGATGTTGTCGCGCGTGACTTCCTTGCCCGTGTTCTTGTTGATCTGCTTGTAGCCGATCGGGTCCATCGAGCGCTTGTCGAGCAGGTTGAAGCCGACCTTCTCCGACTGCGTCGCCGGATAGAGTTGCACGGGCACGTGGACCAGCCCGAAGCTGATCGCGCCTTTCCAGATCATGTGCGGCATTGCGGCACCTTCGCTGTCGGATCGAATCGATGGATACGCTCGGGAACATGCGCCCAAGCGTTTCTGCGCGCCGTTTTCAGCGCGGCATCGACAAGAATCGCACAAAGCGTGCCAAGCGGCGCGGGCGTGCGGACGCACGGCGCGCCGGGTCGCCCGCGCTTGCGTGCGACCGTTCATCTGTAAGCTTTACTGAGGATGAGTTTGCGCGACAAGTTTGCGCGGTTCGGAAAACAAGACAGTTAGTTGCGTATGCGGCATCGAAAAAACGCGCCGGGAAGGCTGGCGCGTCCATCGAGTTACTTGCGGCTCGCGGTGACGGTCAACTGCGTGCCGTCATCGAGCGTGACGGTTTTCTTGGAGCCGGTAGAAGTCGGCATCGAGAAGCGCACGATCTGGCTGAAGCGATTATCGACGGGACATTGCAGGCTCTTGCCGCCCACGGTCACCTTGCTCGTGCCCTTCGGCGCGTACGCGCGAAAGCTGATCTGCACGTTCGCCGCGCCGTTGTCCGCGACGACCGGCGCGAAGCGGATCTGCACTTGCCGCACCGCCTGCCCGTCGGCGCTTTTGGGCACCGACGCCGCCTGCGGGCACCCGTCCGGTACGGCCTGCGCGCCGCTCGGCGCGGTGCCCTGCCAGGTGAAGTCGTCGGTCTGGCCCGAGCGGATGGTGCGCGTTTCCTGCTCATTGCCGAAATTCTTCGACGCCATCTTCACCGTGTACTTGATGGGGCCGTCATTGGGCGCTTCGGAGAGAACCTTGATGCCTGGCGTCGCGTGGGCGGTCGCTGCGAACAGCGCGAGCGCGGCGACGGAAACGATGCGACGAACGATCAAACGACGATTCATGCCGCCACCTCCGTATCGAGCGCTTGGAAGGAAAGACCGGCGCCGCGAAGCGCCGGCAAGCTGTAGGGCCGATCCAGTCTAGCGCCCCGCCCGCTGGCTCATCCTAGTGGAAAACCCGCGTGAGCAGCAACGTCGATGATGTTCGTCAACACATTCGTCAGAAGCCGGTCAGCACGAGCTTGCCGACCGTGCGCCCTTCTTCCAGAAGGCGATGCGCCTCGCGCAGATTCGCCGCGTTGATCGCGCCGAGATTCTTCCCGAGCGTCGTGCGGATGGTGCCTGCGTCGATCAGCCGCGCCACTTCGGACAGCAGCTTGTGCTGCTCGATCATGTCGGGCGTCTTGAACATCGCGCGCGTGAACATGAACTCCCAGTGAAACGCCGCGCTCTTCGCTTTCAGCAATTCGACGGGAACGGGCTGCGCGTTCTCGACGATCGACGCGATGCCGCCTTGCGGCTTGATGACGTCGGCGGCCGCGGGAAAATGCTTGTCGGTGTCGTTGAAGATCAGCACGTAATCGACTTCGGGAAAGCCGATTGCCTTCATCTGCTTCGGAATGTCGTCGAAGTGATTGACGATGTGATCCGCGCCGAGGTCTTCGGCCCATTTCGCCGATTCGGGCCGCGAGGCAGTGGCGATCACCTGCAATTTCGCGACGCGCTTCGCCAGCTGAATGCCGATCGAGCCGACGCCGCCCGCGCCGCCGATAATCAGCACCGACTTGCCCGCGTCCTTGCCTTCCGCCGACACGCCGAGCCGCTCGAAGAGCGCTTCCCACGCGGTGATCGTCGTGAGCGGCAGCGCGGCGGCGTGGGTGAAATCGAGCGATTTCGGCTTCGCGCCGACAATGCGCTCGTCGATCAGATGAAACTCGCTGTTCGCGCCTTGACGCGTAATGTCGCCCGCGTAGTAGACCGGATCGCCGGCCTTGAAGAGCGTCACGTCCGGGCCGACCGCTTCCACGACGCCCGCCGCGTCCCAGCCGAGCACGCGCGGCGTCGCCTCGACCTTGTCTTTCGGCGCGCGCACTTTCGTGTCGACGGGATTGACGGCGATCGCTTCGATTTTCACGAGCAGATCGCGGCCGGTCGGCGTGGGCTTGTCGAGTTCGATATCGACGAGCGATTCGGGATTGGAAATCGGGAGATAGCGGGTCAAACCGATGGCTTTCATTTTTTGCTCCGTCGTGAGTGGACTGGATTCGATCTTAAAGTGCGATCGGTCTTTCGAAAACCGTCATAATCGCTGAAACATTTTTCGGGAAATCCATCGAATGGCGAGCGATCCTGTAACGGAAGACACGACGCGCGAGCGGCTCGATCTGCTCGACGTCGGCCTTTTTGTGCGCGCGGCGGCGCTGGCGAATCTGTCGGCGGCGGCGCGGGAATTCGGCTTGTCGCCGGCGGTGGCGAGCGCGCGCATCGCCGGGCTGGAGCGCATGCTCGGCACGCGGCTTCTGCATCGCACGACGCGGCGGGTCTCCGTCACGCAGGAAGGCGAGATTTTCGCGGCGCGCGCGCGCGAACTGCTCGACGCCGCCGAAGCCGCGCGCGCATCGGTCGGGCGCGCGCGGGCGCATCCGCATGGCCGGCTGCGCGTGACGATGCCGTCTTCGCTCGGCCGCCAGCACATCTCGCCGCTGATTCCGGCGTTTCTGCGCCAGTTTCCCGGCGTGACCGTCGATTTGCGCATGACCGATCAGATCGTCGATCTCGTCGATGAAGGCATCGACCTCGCGATCCGCATCGGCGCGCTGAAGGATTCGACGCTCGTCGCGAAAAAGCTCGCGAGCAACCGGCGCGTGCTGTGCGCATCGCCCGCGTATCTCGCCGAACACGGCACGCCGCGCCATCCCGCCGATCTCGTCGATCACGAATGCGTGATCCTCGCCGATCAGCGCGACTGGAGCTTCGTCACGCCGACGGGCGTCATCGACGTGCGCGTGTCCGGGCGCATCGTGACGGACAACGGCGAAGTGATCCGGGATGCGCTCGCGGCGGGCATCGGCATCGGCCTCAAATCGACGTGGAGCGTCGCGCCCTTGCTCGCGAGCGGCGAACTCGTCACCGTGCTCGACGATTACCCGCTCGCGCAGACCGTCGCGATCTGGGCGGTGTATCCGAGCCGCGCGTTCGTGCCGCCGAAGACGCTCGCGTTCATCGACTTCCTCGCAGTACAGTTCGGCGAGCCGCCTTACTGGGATGTCGATCCGGCGCGCGTGCAGCGCTGAAGGTTCTTTACAATGGCGGTTTCGCCGCCCTTTCCTGCTCTTTTTGATGAACCTCGTCATTCAAAGTCCCAGCGCCATTTCCGATTCGCATCTGCGGCCGCTCGCGGCGCTCGCACGCGCCAAAGAGACGCAGCGCGTCGACGACACCCTTCTGCGTCTCATCGACGCCGATCCGCTGCAGCGCCCCGACATCGACGCTTATTGCGGCACCCATGCGCTCGATTACGCCTTTATCGAAGCGAACGCGAAGCTCGCCGATTTCGGCCTCGTCGCGATGGACATGGATTCGACGCTCATCACGATCGAGTGCATCGACGAAATCGCGGATTTTTGCGGGCTGAAAGCCGAAGTCGCGGCAATCACCGAAGCGTCGATGCGCGGCGAGATCAAGGACTTCAACGAGAGCCTCACGCGGCGCGTCGCGCTCCTCAAAGGTCTCGATGCAAGCGCGTTGGAACGCGTCTACGAAGAGCGCCTGCAACTGTCGCCGGGCGCGGAACGCATGCTCGAAGGCGCGCGCGCGGCGGGCCTGAAAACGCTGCTCGTGTCGGGCGGCTTCACGTTCTTCACCGAGCGTCTGAAGGCGCGGCTCGGCCTCGATTACACGCGCGCGAATACGCTCGAAATCGTCGATGGGAAGCTGACCGGCAAGGTCGTCGGCGAGATCGTGAACGCGGATGTGAAGGCGCGCACGCTCATCGAAACGTGCGCGCAGATCGGCATCGATCCGAAACGCGCGATCGCAATGGGCGACGGCTCGAACGACCTGAAGATGATGGCGGAAGCCGGATTATCGGTCGCGTTCCGCGCGAAGCCGGTCGTGCGGCAATCGGCGAGTCTCGCGTTCAACTTCGTCGGACTCGACGGCTTGTTGCGGCTCTTCTGATCGATGTGAAAACGGCGCCTTCGGGGCGCCGTTTTCATTCAGGCGAACGCCTTGGCGAGCGCGGCTTCGAGATCCGCGCGCAAATCCGCTTCCGCTTCGAGACCGACGTAGAAACGCACCAGCACGCCTTCGTGCGGCCATTGCGACGCGGTGCGCATCGAGCGGATGTTGTACGGCATCGCGAGGCTGTGCGCGCCGCCCCAGCTCCAGCCGATCGAGAACAGATCGAGCGCTTCGACGAACGCATCGACTTGCGCGCTCGTGTAGCGGCCATCGAAGACGATCGAAAACAGCCCGCCCGCACCGCCCTTGAAGTCGCGCGCAAAGAACGCGTGGCCGGGACAATCCTCCAGCGCCGGATGCAGCACCGCCTTCACTTCGGGCCGCGTCTTGAGCCACTGAGCGAGCGCGTACGCGGTGCGGTCGTGCGCTTCGTAGCGCACTTTCATCGACGGCAGGCTGCGCAGCACGAGCGACGCATCGTCCGCCGACACGCCGATGCCCATACGCATCCGCGCGCGTTTGAGCTTCTTGTGCAGTTCCTCATCGCGCGTGATGGTCGCGCCCATCAGGATGTCGCTGCCGCCCGACTGATATTTCGTCAACGCCTGCACGGAAATGTCGACGCCATGCTCGAACGGCTTGAACGCGAGGCCCGCGGAAAACGTGTTGTCGATCGCCGTGACGATGCCCTTCGCGCGCGCGACGGCGACGATCGCCGGCACGTCCTGCACTTCCATCGTCACCGAGCCGGGCGCTTCGAGCCAGATCAGCTTCGTGTTCGGACGGATCGAATCGGCGATGCCCGCGCCGGTCATCGGATCGTAATAGGTCACTTCCAGCCCGAAATCGGCGGCGAGCCAGTCGGCGTGATCGCGATTCGGACCGTAGGCGTTGTCGGGCACGAGAACGTGATCGCCCGCTTTCACGAGACCGAAGTAGATGTTGGAGATCGCGGCGAGCCCCGACGGCTGCAGCAGCGCGAATTCGCCGCCCTCGATCGCGGCGAGACGCTGCGCGAGCGCGATGGTCGTCGGCGTGCCGTGCAGGCCGTAGCGCCACTTCGAATCGTCGCTCCAGACGAGCGAGCGCATCGAGGCGAGATCGGGAAACACGACCGTCGATGCGCGCGCGACCGGCACCGAGAACGACTCGAAGCCGGGCGTGATGCGGTCTTCAGGCTGAACGATGCGGGTCTGCAGATCGCGGTCCTTGCTGCTGGAATCAGTCATGGCTTTGCAATACGGAATGAAAAGAGACCGCCGCCGGAACGCCCGGCGGGGTGAAGACAGAGCGAATCATTCGCCGATGATGACGTTGCTCGTGCCGCCCACGGCATTCTTGGGCGGCGCGGGCGGCGCAGGTTCCAGCGACGGCGCGGGCGGCGCCTTCGCGGTGCCCGTCGCGGGCAAGGTCTTGCCGGCAGCGGCGGGCCGCAGATCGAACGGCTGCGGGTTCGAATCGTCCGGGTTCATGCGCTCGCCGGACACGCTGCCGTCCGCCGCGAACTTGCCGACCCAGTTGCCCGTGATGTGCGTGCCGTCGTTCGATTCCTCGATTTCGAGCGTGTCGCCGTCGCGGTCGCCCGCGACGAGAATTACGTTCGGGCTGCCGGCGAACCGGTACTCGCCGTGCACGCCGGAGGGCTCGTCGGTTTTCGCGCCGAGTTTCATCTCGATCTGCTTGTCGCCGAGCGTGCCGACGTAGCGCGGAAACTTCGCGTATTCCGGATTCGGCGTGAGCGGCTTCTGCGGCGGCAGGGCGAGTTCCTTGATCGCGGCTTGCGCGCCGTGCGCGTCGGCGCCCGCTGGCTCGCGTGCGTTCTGTGCCTGCACGCCGGTCTGGCCCGCCGGCATCGGCGAATTGCACGCGGCAAGCGCGGCGAAGATCGTCAAGGCCGCGACCGTCCGCGGCCCTTTCATGCTTGGCATCATCCGTGAGTCCTTCAAATGCGCTCGAAGATCGCCGCGATGCCCTGGCCGCCGCCGATGCACATCGTCACGAGCGCGTAACGCCCGCCGATGCGCTGCAGTTCGTACAACGCCTTCACGGTGATGAGCGCGCCGGTCGCGCCGATCGGATGCCCGAGCGAAATGCCCGAGCCGTTCGGATTGACCTTCGCGGGATCGAGCTTCAGTTCCTGCGATACGGCGCACGCCTGCGCGGCGAACGCCTCGTTTGCTTCGATGACGTCGAGATCGTCGACGGAGAGGCCCGCGCGCTCCAGCACCTTCTGCGTCGCGGGAACCGGGCCGATGCCCATGATCTTCGGATCGACGCCCGCGTGCGCGTACGCGACGAGCCGCGCGAGCGGTTTCGCGCCGCGCTTTTCCGCAAGCGAGCGCTCCATGAGCACGACGGCCGCGGCCGCATCGTTGATGCCCGACGCGTTGCCCGCCGTCACCGTGCCGTTTTCCTTCGCAAAAACCGGCTTGAGCTTCGCGAAGTCTTCGGCGGTGGCGTTCAGGCGAACGTGCTCGTCACGGTCGAACACGGTGTCGCCTTTCTTGGACGCGAGCGTGATCGGCAGAACCTGATCCTTGAAATAGCCGGCTTCGATCGCTTTCGCCGCGCGCCGGTGCGATTCGAGCGCGAGCGCGTCCTGCATCTCGCGCGTGATGCCGAACTTCGCCGCGACGTTCTCGGCCGTCACGCCCATGTGGATCTTGTCGAACGGGTCGTTCAGCGCGCCGACCATCATGTCGACGATGCGCGTGTCGCCCATGCGCTGGCCGAAGCGCGCGGCGGGCATGATGTACGCCGCGCGGCTCATGCTTTCCGCGCCGCCGCCGATGGCGACATCGGCATCGCCGAGCAGAATGGACTGCGACGCCGACACGATCGCCTGCAAGCCCGAGCCGCACAAACGGTTCACCGTGAGCGCGGGCGCATGCTGCGTGACGCCGCCGTCGAGCGCCGCGACGCGCGCGAGATACATGTCGCGCGGCTCCGTATGCACGACGTTGCCGAACACGACGTGACCGACTTCATCGCCCGCGACGTTCGCGCGGGACAGCGCTTCGCGCACGACGCGCGCACCGAGATCGGTCGGGCTGAAGTCCTTCAGCGAACCGCCGAAATCGCCGATCGCCGTGCGCACGCCGCTTACCACCACCACTTCACGTTGCATGTTGTCGTCTCCTTCGTTTGAGGTGCGGCTATTCTGCCAGCGCGCGCTCGACCTCGTCCTTTCGCGGGATCGGCGCCACTGCGCCAAAACCTTGTGTCGACAAAGCCGCGGCGACGTTCGCGTAGCGCGCCGCGGCGAAAGGATCGTCGCCTGCAACGATGCGCGCGATGAACGCGCCGCCGAAGCAGTCGCCCGCCCCCGTCGCATCGACCGCCTGCACGACGCGGCCCGGCACCACGCGCCGCTCGTCCGGCGTCGCGATATACGCGCCTTCCTTGCCGAGCTTCAGCGCGACGACCTTCGGACCGAGTTTCAGCAGCGCATCGACGATCGCGTCTTTGTCTTCGTGGCCGGTAAGCAGCGTGACGTCGTCCCAGCTCGGCAGGCAGATGTCGGTTGCGCGGATCGCTTCGAGCATGACCGCGCGGGCGCGCGCGAGCGGCCACAGCTTCAGGCGCAGGTTCGTGTCGAAGCTGACCTTGACGCCGTGCGTGCGCGCATGGTCGATCGCGGCGAGCGCGGCATCGCAGGCGGCCACGCCGATCGCGAGACTGATCCCCGACAGATGCACGACCTTCGCGGCGGCGATCGCATCGAGCGGCAAGTGCGACGGCGCGTAGCGGCTCGCCGCCGAACCCGCGCGCAGATAGTCGAAGCGATGCCCGCTCTCGCCGTGCGACACGAAATAGACGCCCGTGGGCGCATCGTGATCGACGCGCACCGTCGACGTATCGACGTTTTCCGCGCACCACAGATCGAGCAGCAATTGCCCGAAGTGATCGTTGCCGACCGCGGACACGAAGCCCGTCGCCGCGCCCTGGCGCGATGCCGCGATCAGGAAGTTGGAGACGTCGCCGCCGAAGCCTTGCAGATAGTTCGGCTGATCGCGCGTCGACTGATTGAACTCGATCATGGCCTCGCCGAGCGCGAGGACGTGCGGCATCCCTGGCATGGCTTTAGACCTCGCCCCAGAGATCGTGGCCATCGGCGCCGGTGATCTTCACCGACACGAAGTCGCCGGCCTTGTAGCGCTTCGATGCCTTCGTCGTCGGCGCGATGTACACGACGCCGTCGATTTCCGGCGCGTCCGCCGCCGTGCGGCCGATGCCGCCTTCCGCGCCCACTTCATCGACGAGCACTTTGAGCGTCTTGCCGACCTTCTTCTTCATGCGCTTCGCGGACAGTTCTTCCGCGAGTTCCATGAAGCGCGCGCGGCGATCCTCGCGCACTTCGTCGGGCAACGCGCCGTCGAGTTCGTTCGCCGTTGCGCCTTCGACCGGCGAATACGCGAAGCAGCCGACGCGATCCAGATCCGCTTCCTTCAGGAAATCCAGCAGCGTCTGAAACTGCTCTTCCGTCTCGCCCGGAAAGCCCGCGATGAACGTGCTGCGAATCGTCAGATCGGGACAGATTTCGCGCCATGTCTTCACGCGCTCGAGCACCTTTTCCGCGTTCGCCGGGCGCTTCATGCGCTTCAGCACTTCGGGATGCGCGTGCTGGAACGGCACGTCGAGATACGGCAGAACGTGGCCGCGCAGCGGGCCTTCGGCCATCATCGGGATGACTTCGTCGACGCTCGGATACGGATACACGTAATGCAGGCGCACCCAGGCGCCGTACTGCGCGGCGAGTTCGCCGAGCGCGCCGACGAGCTCGGTCATGCGCGTCTTGAGCGGCTTGCCATTCCAGAAACCCGTGCGGTATTTCACGTCGACGCCGTACGCGCTCGTGTCCTGCGAAATCACGAGCAGTTCCTTCACGCCGGACTTGAACAGATTTTCGGCTTCCAGCATGACTTCGGCGACGGGGCGCGAGACGAGATCGCCGCGCATCGACGGGATGATGCAGAACGTGCAGCGATGGTTGCAGCCTTCCGAAATCTTCAGGTAAGCGTAGTGGCGCGGCGTCAGCTTGATGCCGGCGGGCGGCACGAGATCGGTGAACGGATCGTGCGGTTTCGGCAGATGCGTATGCACCGCGTTCATGACTTCGTTGGTCGCGTGCGGACCGGTGACGGCCAGCACTTTCGGATGCACTTCCTCGATGAGGCCCGAACCGCTCGCGCTCTTTTTCGCGCCGAGACAGCCGGTCACGATGACCTTGCCGTTCTCGCTCAACGCCTCGCCGATGGCGTCGAGGCTTTCCTGCACGGCTTCGTCGATGAAGCCGCAGGTGTTGACGACGACGAGGTCCGCGCCGTCATAGGTGCCGGAGATTTCGTAACCTTCGGCGCGCAACTGCGTCATGATCTGCTCGGAATCGACGAGCGCTTTCGGGCAGCCGAGCGACACCATGCCGATTTTCGGCGCGGGCTTCGTCCTGGCGAGTGAATCGAGTGAATCGATTGAATCTAAAGAATTTTTCACGGGAAGAGTGTCTTGTGGGAGCGCAAGAGGCCAATCCACTATTTTACATCGGCGAGCCGCGGACACGGCTCGGCCCCCTTTTCCTTTGTCTCATTCCGATTGAAGCTGGCGCGCAGCAAACTCGAGCGAATCCGCGGCTTCCCGCGTCTCTCATTGCTTCGAATCACACATCGGTTTCATGCTCGACTACTCAGCGCTGCGCCATTTCAATCCGCTCTTCGTCACGCCCTGCTACTCGGGCCAAGTGACGTCCGGCTACGCCACCAGCATGCTCACGCTCACCAACGAGCTCTGGCGCCTCGGCGTGCGAGGCTCGATGCGCATCTGCGCCGGCGAAAGTCTCGTCACGCGCGCGCAATGAAGCCGTCGCGCATTTTCTGATGCATACGGAGCACACGCATCTCTTCTGGATCGATGCCGATATCGGCTTCACGCCGGAGCAGGCGCTGCGTCTGCTGCTCGCGGGTCGCGATGTCGTCGCCGGCGTGTATCCGCTCGAGCGCATCGACTGGACGGGCGAGATTCCCGCCGGGCTCACGCAAGCGCAGTTTCTCGAACGGGCGTTGCGCTATCCGGTGAATTCGCATGACGGCGCGCGCCTCGAAGTGGACGACGACGGCTTCATGAAAGTGGACGAGGCGCCGACGGGCTTCATGTGCATACGCCGCGCGGTGCTCGAAACGATGATCGCGCGCATGCCCGAGTTGCGCTACGTGCCCGACGCGCCGCCGGATTCGCCGTTGCACGGCTACTGCCATCGCTTCTTCGACGTGATGGTCGAGCCGGAAACCGGGCGCTATCTTTCCGAGGACTACGCGTTTTGCCGCCGCTGGCGGGATTCTGGCGGAAAGGTGTACGTGGATGCACGCTCGACACTGGAGCACCACGGCGCCTATACGTATCGCGGCGATTTCGGCGCGGCGCTGGCGTACGATTCGACGAGAGCCGTGGGCGGGCAATGAACGGACGGCGCGCGAGCGCTCACGCCGAGGCGCGCAAGCCTCGACGCCCGCACGCGCCCTCGAACCGGACTACTTCTTTTCCGTCGACGAAGGCGTGGGCGTCGGGAACGGAAACGTGTTGAACATCGACTTCGCCTGCGACTGCATCTGCTCCTGCATCTGCACGAACATGTTTTTCGACTGCTCGATGTAGCTCGTCATCATGCCCTGCATCATCGGCGCCTGCATGTTCATGAACTGCGACCAGACTTCGGGGTTGAGCGCGTTGCCGTCGTAGATGCCCTTGCTCTGCTCGGTCAGCTTCTGCTGGATGTCGATGAACGCCTGGATGTTCTTCTCCAGATACGTGCCCATCATGCCCTGCATCGCGTGGCCGTAGAAACGGATGATCTGCGAGAGCATCACCGACGAGAACATCGGCAGGCCGCCGCTCTCTTCTTCCAGAATGATCTGCAGAAGGATGCTGCGCGTGAGGTCGTCGTTGGACTTCGCGTCGAGCACCTTGAAATCTTCCTGATCGAGCACGAGCTGTTTTACATCCGACAACGTGATGTAGGTGCTCGTTTCCGTGTCGTACAGCCGACGGTTTGGATACTTTTTGATGAGTCGTTCGGCGGGTTTCTTTGTAGTAGTAGTGGTGGTCATTTAACGCCTTTAAACGCAAAACTTTACTGCGATGGCAGCAAGCAGGTCTTGCGTTGTCGCAAAAAAGCGCTGCTGCATGTTCGCCGCATCGTTGATAAATCCGGCGAGTGGTGACTTCCCGCGCGCGTTTCGGCGTCGCGGGAAGCCGCCGCCCGTCAGCCCATATGCAAGCCGCCGTTCAGCGAGAAGTCCGCGCCGGTCGCGAAGCCCGATTCTTCGGACGCGAGCCACGCGCAGATCGAGCCGATTTCGTCCGGGGTGCCGAGACGGCGCACCGGAATGGTCGCGACGATCTTCTCCAGCACTTCCGGACGGATCGCCTTCACCATGTCCGTGCCGATATAGCCCGGCGACACGGTGTTGACCGTCACGCCCTTGGTGGCCACTTCCTGCGCGAGCGCCATTGTGAAGCCGTGAATGCCGGCCTTGGCGGTCGAGTAGTTCGTCTGGCCGAACTGGCCTTTCTGCCCGTTCACCGACGAAATGTTGATGATCCGGCCCCAGCCGCGCTCGACCATGCCGTCGATGACCTGCTTCGTCACGTTGAAGAGGCTCGTCAGGTTCGTGTCGATGACGGCGGTCCAGTCTTCGTGCGTCATCTTGCGGAACACGACGTCGCGCGTGATGCCCGCGTTGTTCACGAGGACATCGATCTCGCCGACTTCGGCCTTGACCTTGTCGAACGCGTTCTTGGTCGATTCCCAGTCGCCGACGTTGCCTTCCGAGGCGATGAATTCGAAGCCGAGCGCCTTCTGGTCTTCCAGCCATTTCACCCGGCGCGGCGAATTCGGACCGCAGCCCACGACGACCGTAAAGCCATCTTTAAGCAGGCGCTGGCTGATGCTGGTGCCGATGCCGCCCATCCCGCCGGTTACATACGCTATACGCTTCGCCATTCCTCACTCCATTTTCGTTATGCGGACGGCGATCTCCTTGCCGCCCGCTGGCCCTTCCCAATCCCGCCAGTGACTATCTGTGACTTATTACGGACGTTCCACCGCCAGCGCGACACCCATGCCGCCGCCGATGCACAGCGACGCCAGACCCTTCTTCGCATCGC